>DATFHP010000014.1:0-91021 GCA_035248285.1 Allosphingosinicella sp.
GGCTCGGGCGCCGGAACCGTCGCGGGCGCGAGCGGCCGCTGCCAATAGCCGACGTCGTGCCAGGCGCCGAGCTTGTAGCCGACCTGGCGGAACACGCCCGCGCGCGCGAAGCCCATCGCTTCGTGGAAACGGATGCTGGGTTCGTTGGGAATGGTGATGACCCCCAGCGCCTGGGTGAATCCCTGCGCTGCCAGGGTGTCGAGCAGACTGCGGTAGAGCGTCGAGGCGATGCCGCGGCGCTGCGCGCGTGGATCGACATAGACGGTGGTCTCGACCGCGAAGCGATAGGCGGCGCGCTCGCGGAACCTGGTCGCATAGGCATAGCCCGTCACCGCGTCGGCCTCGTCGATGGCGACGAGCCAGGGATAGAGGCCGGCGGCGGCGCGCATGCGCTCGCCGATCCCGGCGGCGCTCACCGGCTCGGTCTCGAAGGTGACCGCGGTATCGGTGACGAAGGGCGCGTAGATGGCGGCAATGGCGGCCGCATCGTCGGGCCGCGCGGCGCGCAATGCCGTCACGGCGCGAGCAAGGCCAGCAAGGCGGCGACGCGCGATCGTTCGGCCGGCTTCGGCCGTGGCGGTGACGCCGGGCCGCATTCGACGCAGCGCGCCTGGATCGCTGGGCCGGCGAGCATCCGCCCGGCATCGGCGATCGCGCTGAGCAGCATCTGGCGCGGCTCGGCCGCGACCCGGCTGAACGCGTCGCGCGCATCCTGCTCGTCATCTCCTCCGCTCGCCCAGCTTTCGGCCAGCGCCTCGAGGAAGCCGGGCTCCTTGTCGAGATAGACCGGCTTGGCGTCGCCGCCGTGGAGCTTGGCGCGCCGCGCCGCCTCGGCGATCGCATCGTCGATCGATCCGAAACTGTCGACCAGGCCCAATTGCCGCGCGCTGCCGCCGTCCCAGACCCGGCCCTGGCCGATCGAATCGACCCGCTCTGCGGGAAGCTTGCGGGCGCTCGAAACGATGCCGACGAAGCGGTGGTAGATGTTCTCGACGCTCATCTGGATGAGGCGGCTCGCCTCGGGCGAAGGGCCGCGCAGCACGTCGGGCTCGCCGCTCAGCGCCGTCGTCTTGACGCCGTCGGCGCCGATTCCGAGCTTCTGCAGCGTCCCCTGGAAGCTTGGAATGATGCCGAACACGCCGATCGATCCGGTGATCGTGCTCGGCTCGGCGATCACATGGTCGGCCGCGGTGGAGACCCAATAGCCGCCGCTCGCGGCCACCGATCCCATCGACACGACCACCGGCAGGCCCTGCGCCTTGGCGTCGAGGATCGCGCGCCGGATCTGTTCGGAGGCGAGCACCGATCCGCCCGGCGAATCGATCCGCACCACCAGCGCCCGCAGATCATTGTCCTCGAGTCCCTGGCGCAGGATCGTACGGATCGTCTCGCCGCCCGCGGTCCCGTTGGGCGCGTCGCCGTCGACGATCTCGCCGGCGATGGTCAGCACGCCCACCTTGCCGTTGTCGTCGCCGGCCGGATTGGCCTTGCTCCACGCGCCATATTTGATGGTCTTGAAGCTTCCCGGCACATCCTCGTCGTCGCTGCCGACGATCGACGCGATCCGCTTGCCATAGTCGGTGCGGTCGCCGACGCGGTCGACCAGACCGGCGGCAAGCGCGGCCTTGGCCATGTCGCCGCCGGCCTCGGCAAAGCGGGCGTCGGCGCGCGCGACATAATCCTTGACCTGCGCTTTGGGGCGGGCGCGATGCACTTCGTCGAGCCAATCCTCCCACAGCGCGCCGGCCAGGGCCTGCAGATTCTCGCGCGCTTCGGGCGACATGTCGCTGCGCGTGAAAGGTTCGGTCGCCGCTTTGTAGGTGCCGACCTTATAGACGTTGGCGGTGACGCCGATCTTGTCCATGAAACCCTTGTAATAGAGGCCGGCGCCGCCGGGGCCGCGGATCAGCACCGATCCCAGCGGATCGAGCCAGATCTCGCTGGCATGGCTGGCGAGCTGGTAGCTGTCGTCGGTGTAGCCGCTGGCGAAGGCGATCACCGGCTTGCCCGCCTTGCGGACCGCGTCGATCGCCGCGCCGACATCGGCGAGCGCGACCTGGCCGCCGCCGGTGAAGATGTCGAGGTCCAGCGCCACCGCCTTGACCTGGTCGTTCGTGGCCGCCGCCCTGAGCGCGCTCACCACGTCGCGCAGCCTGTAGGCGTGCGGGACCCCGGAGCCGGTGAGCAGATCGAAGGGCGCCGTCGCCGTCGGCTGCTCGACGATCGGGCCGTCGAGATCGACCAGCAGCGCGCCTTTGAGGCCGTGCGGCACCGAGGGCCTTGCCGACAGCGCCATGTACAGCGCGCCGAAGAACAACAGCATGAGCAGCAGGACCAGCCCGTCCTTGACGGCGACGACCACATGCCAAACCATTCTGACGAAGCGCATAAGCCATCTCGCATAAAGCAGGATGCGAAAAAGTGGGCACCTTGATCAGGATGCCATGTTCCCCGAACATGGCTGTTCAGTGCGGGGCACTGAACACCTGATCAATTTCGCCCAAAAATCCTGCGGCAACAAATATTTCTAAAGCAGGATGCGATTCAACCTAATCGCATCCTGCTTTAGAGGAGTGGTCCGGCGCTAACCCACCGGGGCTTCGCTGTAAATCGCGCAGGCCATGGCGCCGCGCCGGCATCGGCGCCGCCGGCTTTGGGCGGGCGCCGATGTCCCGGCTTTGTAAAAAAGCTGTGGAAGGGGGTTGACCCCGGATCGCGCAGGCCTACATCCGCGGCACTGGCACTCGCTTACCGGGAGTGCTAACAATCCAACCCGCGCAGCCCGATTCCACGTTTGGGGGGCTGTTGCACAGACAAGGAAGGTGAGGCGCATGAAGTTTCGTCCGCTCCATGACCGGGTGCTCGTCCGTCGCGTCGAGGCCGAGGAGAAGACTGCCGGGGGAATCATCATTCCCGACACTGCCAAGGAAAAGCCCCAGGAGGGCGAGGTCGTCGCCGCGGGCGACGGCGCCCGCTCCGAAGACGGCAAGATCACGCCGCTCGACGTCAAGGCCGGCGACCGCATCCTGTTCGGCAAATGGTCGGGCACCGAGGTCCGCCTCGATGGCGAGGACCTGCTGATCATGAAGGAAAGCGACATTCTGGGGATCGTCGCCTGATCGGCGTCCTCCCTTCTCAACCCAATTAGAAAGCAGAGGAAACACACATGGCAGCGAAAGACGTACGCTTTTCGCGTGACGCCCGGGAGCGCATCATGCGCGGCGTCGACACCCTCGCCGATGCGGTGAAGGTGACCCTCGGCCCCAAGGGCCGCAACGTCGTGATCGACAAGTCGTTCGGCGCGCCCCGCATCACCAAGGACGGTGTGACGGTCGCCAAGGAAATCGAGCTGAAGGACAAGTTCGAGAATATGGGCGCGCAGATGCTGCGCGAAGTCGCCTCCAAGACCAACGACCTGGCCGGCGACGGCACCACCACCGCCACCGTGCTCGCCCAGTCGATCGTTCGCGAGGGCATGAAGTCGGTCGCGGCGGGCATGAACCCGATGGATCTGAAGCGCGGCATCGATCTCGCCGTCACCAAGGTCGTCGAGGATCTCAAGAAGCGCTCCAAGCCGGTGTCCGGATCGAATGAGATCGCGCAGATCGGCATCATCTCCGCCAATGGCGACACCGTCGTCGGCGAGAAGATCGCCGAGGCGATGGACAAGGTCGGCAAGGAAGGCGTGATCACCGTCGAGGAAGCCAAGGGCATCGAATTCGAGCTCGACGTCGTCGAGGGCATGCAGTTCGACCGCGGCTATCTCAGCGCCTATTTCATCACCAATCCGGAGAAGATGCAGGTCGAGCTGGTCGATCCCTACATCCTCATCCACGAGAAGAAGCTGTCGAACCTCCAGGCGATGCTTCCGATCCTCGAAGCGGTGGTCGGCTCGGGTCGTCCGTTGCTCATCATCGCCGAGGACATCGAGGGCGAGGCGCTGGCGACCCTGGTCGTCAACAAGCTGCGCGGCGGCCTCAAGGTTGCCGCCGTCAAGGCGCCGGGCTTCGGCGATCGCCGCAAGGCGATGCTCGAGGACATCGCCATCCTGACCAAGGGCGAGATGATCAGCGAGGATCTCGGCATCAAGCTCGAGAACGTCACGGTGGGCATGCTCGGCCAGGCCAAGCGCGTCACCATCGACAAGGACAATACCACCATTGTCGACGGCGCCGGCGACGCGGACGCGATCAAGGGCCGGGTCGAGGCGATCCGCCAGCAGATCGAGAACACCACCAGCGACTATGACCGCGAGAAGCTCCAGGAGCGTCTCGCCAAGCTCGCCGGCGGCGTTGCCGTGATCAAGGTCGGCGGTTCGTCCGAGGTCGAGGTGAAGGAGCGCAAGGATCGCGTCGACGACGCGCTTCACGCCACCCGCGCCGCGGTCGAGGAAGGCATCGTTCCGGGCGGCGGCGTCGCTCTGCTCTATGCCACCCGCGCGCTCGACGGGCTCAACGGAGCGAACGACGACCAGACCCGCGGCGTCGACATCGTGCGCCGCGCGCTGCAGTCGCCGGTCCGTCAGATCGCCGAGAATGCCGGCCATGACGGCGCGGTGGTCGCGGGCAAGCTCAGCGAGAGCAAGGACGAGGCGTTCGGCTTCAACGCCCAGACCGAAGTCTATGAGAATCTCGTCAAGGCCGGCGTGATCGACCCGACCAAGGTCGTGCGCGCCGCGCTGCAGGACGCGGCTTCGGTCGCCGGCCTGCTCATCACCACCGAAGCGGCGGTGAGCGAGCTTCCGGACGACAAGCCTGCCATGCCCATGGGCGGCGGCGGCATGGGCGGCATGGGCGGCATGGACTTCTAGGGCCAGTAGCCCGGCTGTCAGCCAACCATCGAAAGGCCGGGGGGCGACCCCCGGCCTTTTTCTTTGCGTCGCCTGTTCCCGATTTCAGGCGATCATTGCGCCGCGCCGTTGCCGGCGGCGCTTTCGTCGGCCGGTATCGCCTCGTCGCCGTTGCCGAGCGGCGTCTGGTCGTTCGCCACCAGGCTGTCGGGGGAGGTGTCGAGCATATCGGCGGCATTGTTGAGTCCGGCCGATTCCTCCGCCGTGACGCCGCTCGAATCGCCGCGCTTGCAGCCGCCCGCCGCGGCCAGCGACGCCAGCGCTGCAATGACCAATATCCGCTTCATACCCGCTCCTCCTCGCTCCAAACCCCGCGCAAGATTAGGGTCGAAAGCTACCTGCCGCAAGCTGGCCTCCAGACGCCGGGAACCGCGCATCGCCCTGTGCGACGGCGAGGCCGAAGCCGCTGCGGGGATGCATGAGGCAAGGCGGCGCTACGCGTTCCGAACGTGGCACAAAAAAAGGGCCGCGCGCCGGTGGCGCACGACCCTCCATGTGGTTTTCGCCCGCTTACATCGCGTTGGTGGTATTGCCCGCGGCGGTGTCGGTCGCATTGGTGGTCGCCGCATTGTCGAGCGCGTTGTCGGCGGCTTCGGTGGCGGCGGCGTTGACGTCGGTGACGCCTTCTTCCGTCGTGGCATTGATGTCGGTCGCGGTGTTGGTGTCGGCCGATTCGGTGCTGGGCTTGCAGGCCGCGAGGCCGATCGAGGCCAGGACGGCGACGGTCAGGGCAATCTTCTTCATTCCATCTCCCCTTGGAGCAACTGGTCATGCTGGGCGAGGTGTCGAAGCCCCTGCTTCGACTTCCAGCAGTTGGCCGCTGTAGGGGAGCCACCGCAAGATGTCTACTGTTTCAGTAGTCAATCGGGCGCGGGGGCATTCCGGCGCGTCCTTCCCGCCATTAACGATTGTGCCACTTGACTTGCATATAAAGATATCCTTATGTCTTTATCTGATGTCGCCCCTTGCAGAGATTTTGCTTTCGTTCGCCACGCCGACGCGGCTTCGCATCGGCGCATGGCTGCCCGCGTCTCATCCTGCGGACGCGGTCGCATGAGCCCGGTTGCGCCGAAAATCCACGGCTCCGCCACGCCGCTGTTCGAGGCGGCCGCGGGCGATATCGACGTCTCGTTCGAATTCTTTCCGCCGAAGACCGAGAAGATGGAACAGACGCTCTGGGAGGCGGTGAAGACATTGGCGCCGCTCGAGCCGCGCTTCGTATCGGTGACCTATGGCGCGGGGGGATCGACCCGGGCCCGCACCCATGCGACCATAGAGCGGATCGCGTGCGAGACGGCGCTGACGCCGGCGGCGCATCTCACCTGCGTCGGCGCGAGCCGCGGCGAGATCGACGACATTGCCCGCGAATATTGGGACGCCGGCATACGCCATGTCGTCGCGCTGCGCGGCGATCCGCCCGAAGCGGGCGCGAAGTTCCAAGCGCATCCCGACGGCTATGCCAATGCCGCGGCGCTGGTCGCCGGGCTGAAGGCGGTCGCGCCCTTCGACATTTCGGTCGCCGCTTATCCCGAATGCCATCCCGACTCGCCGGGGCGGGCCGCCGATCTCGCCAACCTCAAGGCCAAGCTCGACGCGGGCGCGAGCCGGGCCATCACCCAATTCTTCTTTTCCGCCGACAGCTTCTTCCGCTTCCGGGACGAAGCCGCCGCTGCCGGCATCGCGGCCGAAATCGTGCCCGGCATTCTGCCGGTCTCCAATGTTGCGCAGACGCGCAAATTCGCGGCGCTATGCGGTGCGTCGATACCGGCCTGGATGGACCGGGTGTTCGAAGGTCTCGACGATCTTCCGGCGGCGCGCCAGCTGGCCGCCGCGACGATCGCCGCCGAGCTTTGCGGACAGCTCTACGGCGGCGGCGTCCGTCATTTCCATTTCTATACGCTCAACCGGGCCGAGCTTTCCTACGCGATCTGCCATCTGCTCGGCCTTCGTCCCCGCACCTATGAGCAGGAGCAGGCGGCATGAACGCGCGCGCCAGTTTGATCGCGGCGGCAGCGGAACGAATCCTGCTGACCGACGGCGCCTTCGGGACCGAGATCCAGGCCTATAAGCTCGGCGAAGCCGATTATCGCGGCGCGCTCGATCTTTCGCGCGACCAGAAAGGCAATAACGACATATTGGCGCTGACCCGGCCGGACATCATCGAAGCCATCACCCGCCACTATCTGGCGGCGGGATCCGACATCGTCTCGACCAACACCTTCAGCGCGAATCGCATCAGCCAGGCCGATTATGGCGCCGAACATCTCGTCCGCGACATCAACCTCGCGTCGGCCCGCATCGCGCGCGCGGCGGCCGATGAGGCGCAGGCCGGCGACGGCCGGCCGCGCTTCGTCGCCGGTGCGATCGGCCCCACCAACAAGACGCTGTCGCTGTCGCCCAACGTCAACGATCCCGGCTATCGCGAGGTGGATTTCGACACGCTCAAGCAGGTGTATCGCGCGCAATCCGAGGCGCTGATCGAGGGCGGCGTGGATTTCATCCTGATCGAGACGATCTTCGATACGCTCAATTCCAAGGCCGGGATCGCCGCCGCGACCGAGGCCGCGGAGGCCGCCGGGCGCGACGTGCCGCTGATGATCTCGATGACCATCACCGATCTTTCGGGCCGCAATCTTTCGGGCCACACGGTGGAGGCCTTCTGGTATGCGGTGCGCCACAGCCGGCCGATCACGATCGGGCTCAACTGCTCGTTCGGCGCGGCGCAGCTTCGGCCGCATGTCCAGACGCTCGCGCATGTCGCCGACACCTTGGTCATGGTCTATCCGAACGCCGGCCTGCCCAACGAGCTTGGCGAATATGACGAGCTGCCGAAGCAGACCGCGGCGCTGATCGCGGAATGGGCGAAGGAAGGGCTGGTCAATATCGTCGGCGGCTGCTGCGGCTCGACGCCCGCGCATATCGCGGCCATCGCGGCCGCCGTGGCGCCGTTCCCGCCGCGCGCGGTTCCGAGCGCGCCGATGGTCACCCGCCTTGCCGGGCTCGAACCCATGACCATCGCTGCCTGATTCCCTCCCGCAGCCGGCGGCGCAATTCGGCCGCTTCGACGACCTCCCGTCCAAGAGAGACAATGACTCAGCAGACCGCCACATTCGTCAATATCGGCGAGCGTA
Source organism: Allosphingosinicella sp. (assembly GCA_035248285.1). Classification (GTDB taxonomy): domain Bacteria; phylum Pseudomonadota; class Alphaproteobacteria; order Sphingomonadales; family Sphingomonadaceae; genus Allosphingosinicella. The sequence goes on from DATFHP010000014.1 coordinate 7,981, forward strand.
CGAACATCACCGGATCGGCGCGCTTCAAGAAGCTGATCATGGCCGGCGATTATGCGGCGGCGGTCGAGGTTGCGCGCCAGCAGGTGGAGAATGGCGCGCAGATCATCGACATCAACATGGACGAGGGCCTGCTCGATTCCGAGCTGGCGATGACGACCTTCCTCAAGCTCATCGCCGCCGAGCCCGACATCGCCCGCGTGCCGTTCATGATCGACAGCTCCAAATGGAGCGTGATCGAGGCGGGGCTCAAATGCGTGTCGGGCAAGCCGATCGTCAATTCGATCAGCATGAAGGAAGGCGAGGCGGAATTCTTGCGCCACGCCCGGCTGGTGCGCGGCTATGGGGCCGCCGTCGTCGTGATGGCGTTCGACGAGAAAGGGCAGGCCGACACCAAGGCGCGCAAGGTGGAGATTTGCGAACGCGCCTACAGGCTGCTCGTCGCGGACGGCTTCCCGCCCGAGGACATCATCTTCGATCCCAACATCTTCGCGGTCGCGACCGGGATCGAGGAGCATCGGCGCTACGCGATCGATTTCATCGAGGCGACCCGCGAGATCAAGGCGCGCTGCCCGCACGTCCATATTTCGGGCGGGCTTTCGAATCTCAGCTTTTCGTTCCGCGGCAACGAGCCGGTGCGGCGCGCGATGCATTCGGTGTTTCTCTACCATGCGATTCCGGCGGGCCTCGATATGGCCATCGTCAACGCCGGCCAGCTCGACATCTACGACGTGATCGATCCCGAGCTGCGCGAGGCGTGCGAGGATGTCATCCTCGACCGGCGCGACGACGCCACCGAACGGCTGGTCGCGCTCGCGGAAAAATATCAGGGCACCGATCTGGTGCAGGAGAAGGCCGCCGAGGAGTGGCGCGGCTGGCCGGTCGCGAAACGGCTTGAGCATGCTCTCGTCAAAGGCATCGACGCTTTTGTCGTCGACGACGCCGAGGAAGCGCGCCAATCGGCCGAGCGTCCGATCCATGTGATCGAAGGCCCGCTGATGGACGGCATGAACGTCGTCGGCGACCTGTTCGGATCGGGCAAGATGTTCCTGCCGCAGGTGGTCAAATCGGCGCGGGTGATGAAGAAGGCGGTCGCGCATCTCATCCCCTTCATCGAGGCCGAGAAGGAACTGACCGGCGCGGCCCAGGGCAAGGGCCGGATCGTCATGGCGACGGTCAAGGGCGACGTTCACGACATCGGCAAGAACATCGTCGGCGTCGTGCTGCAATGCAACGGCTTCGAGGTGATCGACTTGGGGGTGATGGTGCCCTGGCAGGACATCCTCAAGGCGGCCAACGAGAACAACGCCGACATGATCGGGCTTTCGGGTCTGATCACGCCGTCGCTCGACGAGATGGTGACGGTCGCCTCCGAGATGGCGCGCGAGAAGCTCCGGCTGCCCTTGCTGATCGGCGGCGCGACCACCAGCAAGGTCCATACCGCGGTGCGCATCGATTCCGCCTATGACGGGCCGGTGATCCACGTGCTCGATGCGAGCCGCGCGGTCGGCGTCGCCTCGACTCTGGTGTCCGACACGCTGTGCGAGAGCTTCGTGGCGGAGACCAAGCAAAGCTATGCCGGGATTCGCGATTTGCGCGCCGGCAAGGCGCAGAATGAGCTGGCCACGCTGGAGGAGGCGCGGGCCAATGGCTTCCCGTTCGATCCGGCGGGAAAGCCGCCGCCGCCGGCCGCGCCGGGCCTGCACGGCTTCGACGATTGGCCGCTCGACGATCTTCGCGCCTGCATCGATTGGACGCCCTTCTTCCGGGCCTGGGAGCTTGCCGGAAACTATCCCGCGATCCTCGACGATCCGGTGGTCGGCGAGAGCGCGCGTCCGCTGTTCGAGGATGCTGCGGCGATGCTCGATCGGATCGTCGCCGAAAAATGGCTGACCGCGAGGGGCACGGTCGGTCTGTGGCGCTGCCGCCGCGACGGCGACGACATCGTCGCGGTGCCGCGCAACGACGAGGTGCGGCTGCCGATGCTGCGCCAGCAGATGAAGAAGCGCGAAGGCCGCTTCAACATGTGTCTCGCCGATTTCATCGCGCCCGAGGACGATTGGATCGGCGGTTTCGCCGTCGCCATCCATGGCATCGAGCCGCATATCGCGCGCTTCAAGGCCGATCATGACGATTATTCGGACATCTTGCTCAAGGCGCTCGCCGACCGCTTCGCCGAGGCCTTTGCCGAGCGCCTGCACCAGCACGTCCGGACCAAATTGTGGGGCTATGCGCAGGCCGAGCAGCTTTCGAACGAGGATCTGATCCGCGAGCGATATCAGGGGATCCGGCCGGCGCCGGGCTATCCCGCCTGTCCCGACCACAGCCTCAAGCCTTTGCTGTTCGACATGCTCGGCGGCGCGCCGGCTGGGATCGAGCTGACCGGCAGTTTCGCGATGCTGCCGGCATCGGCGGTGTCGGGCTTCTATTTCGGCCACCTCGACAGCCAATATTTCGGCGTCGCGCGGATCGGGCCCGACCAGCTTGAAAACTATTCGGAGCGGCGGCGTGTCAGTCTGGAACAGGCCGAGCGCTGGCTGCGTCCGAACCTCGATTAACCTCCTTTTCGCCGGATCGCCGCGCCGCTTTCGGATAGAAGCGCGGCATGAAAAAGCTCCTCATCCTCTTCCTTCTCGGCGGCAGCGCGATGAGCGTGGCCGCGCAAGACGGCGGCGCGCCCTTCATCATCCAGGAAACCGGCGACGGCTACGGCACCCTCCAGGACGCCATGCGCGCGATCGGCGACGGCGACGGGACGATCCTCATCGCGCCCGGCACCTATCGCCAATGCGCGATCCAGGAGGGCGGCCGCGTCGCGCTCGTCGCGCGCCAGCCGGGCACCGTGGTGTTCGACGGAGTCGTTTGCGAGGGCAAGGCGGCGCTGGTGCTGCGCGGCCGCAGCGCGCGAGTTCAGGGCCTGACGCTGGAGAATATCGCCGTCGGCGACGGCAACGGCGCCGGCATCAGGCTCGAGCAGGGCGATCTCAGCGTCAGCCAGACGATTTTCCGCGACAGCCAGAGCGGCATATTGTCGCATAACGATCCGGCGGGGACGGTCCGCATCGACCAGTCGACCTTCTCCGGCCTCGGCTATTGCGCGGACGATTGCGCGCACAGCATCTATCTTGGCGATTACGGGCGGCTGATCGTGACCCGCACCCGCTTCGAGCGCGGCACCGGCGGCCATTATATCAAGGACCGCGGCGGCCGCGTCGACATCAGCGATTCGAGCTTCGACGACAGCCAGGGGCAGGCGACCAACTATATGATCGATCTCCCCAACGGCAGCACCGGCATGATCACCGGCAACATTTTCGTGCAGGGTGCGCACAAGGAGAATTACAGCGGCATGATCGTGGTCGCGGCCGAGGGCAAGAAGCACAAGTCGCGCGGCCTGGTCGTCGCCGGCAACGACGCATCGCTCGCGCCCGGCGCCAAGGCCACCACCTTCCTGGTCGATTTCAGCGGCGACGGCGTCGACCTCGAAGCCAACAAGCTCGCCCCCCGAATCGCCAGCTTCGAAGCCCGCTGATCCTCCCCAAAGAAATACAGGGACACAGTAGCTAATTCCGTTCGGGTCGCAGGGAGGATCGCGCATGCCGCGCACCTCCGAAAAGGCGATATCCTTCGGCCAGCATCATGTTATGCCGGTCCCTCACGAGACGAACGCGTCGACGAGGAGAGGGCAATGGCGGACTTTTCTATCAATCCCGAGCGGACCGCATTGCTCAACGTCGACATGCAGAATTGCTTCGTCCACGGCTCGCCGGCCTCTGCGCCGGAGGGGCTTCAAGTCCTTGGCCGGATCAACCGGCTGGCGGCAGCCTGCCGGGCGGCCGGCGTCATCGTCATCCACGTCAGCCATGTGCTTCGGCCCGACCGATCCGACGCGGGCCTCCTCGCCGAGTTTCCGCTCATCGCCGAGGGCATGCTCGACAAGGGCTCGCGATCGGCGGCGCTGCATGAGGATCTGATCGTGGAGCCGGGCGATCTTTTGCTCGAGAAGCCCCGCTTCGGCGCGTTCCACGGCACCGAGCTTGAGCTGCTGCTGCGCGCGCGCAGCATCGACACCGTCATCGTCAGCGGCATAGCCACGAACGTCTGCTGCGAAACCACGGCGCGCGAAGCCGCCGTCCGCGACTTCCGGGTTCTTTTCCTCAGCGACGGAACCGCGACGTTCGACATCGGCGATGTGAAAGCCGAAGAGATACAGAAGATGACCTGCGCAACCATCGGCGCCGTCTTCGGCCGGGTGGTGCGCGTGGATGACGTCCTGGCCGCGCTTGACGAAGTGCAACCCGCCAAGGCGCGCGCCGAATTGGCGGTTCACGGCTGATCGCGTTTCCGGCCCAGGCGTGCACATCGCGCGTTCCGAGTTGCTCAGCTCACTCCTGCACACTCATCGTTCTCGTCCCGCTCACCGGCAATTGTCCGCCGGTCCCTCGATCACGTCGAGGCAGCGGCCGTCGATCTTGGCGGGCGGGACGGGCAGGCCGACCAGGCTGGCGAGCGTCGGCATGATGTCGATCGTCCTTGCGCTTTCTTCATGGTCCGCCCGCGCGATGCCTTTCCACCAGAACAGGATCGGCACCTTGCGGTCGTAATCCCAGACGCTGCCGTGCGTCGCGACCTGTCCGGGCTTCGGCTTCGCGATCGGGGTGATGCCCGGCTTGTAGACGACCTGCAGGTCGCTCGATCTTTGCGGGTCGAACGAAGCGCGCAGGCGGTCGAGCACCGACCAGTCCTCGGGCTTGCCCGTCGGCATCGGATGCGCCGCGATCTCGGTTGAGGTGTAGGTGCCGTACACTTGCGGCTGCGCGGAGAGCAGCGCGCGCGCCAGCCTTACCGCCTCAGCCTTGCGGGCGGGCGGCACCGCGGCGTCGACATACCAGTCGGACGTGAACACCGGCGGCGCGATATGCAGCGCCTGCGCGACCGCCTCGCCGATCGCCTTGGGCGTGGCCGCCTCGGCGATGCGCGCGGGATGCTGCGGGTCGGCCGGATCGGCGCGCTCCGGGATATCGAGCGCGCCGTGATCGGCGGTCAGAACGACCGCATAATCGATCCCGAGCCGATCGAGCACGGCGAAGAATCCGGCCAGGTCGCTGTCGAGCGACATCAGCTGCAGACAGGTCTCGATCCCTTCGTTGCCATAAGCGTGGCCGACGAAATCGGTCGCCGAAAGGCCGATGGCCAGCAGGTCGGTCGCATTGCCGCGGCCCAGCTGCATCTGCTGGACCAGCGCCGCCGCCATGGCCAGCGTCGCGGCATCGAGCTCGGGCCCTGCGGCGAAGGCGGCGGCGTCGCCGGCCGCCCGCGCGAAGCGGAATGTGCCGACGCTCAAGCCGTCGCCCAGGTCGATCTTGCGCTCCTTGGCGGCGCAGAATGGGGGCGGGACCAGGGGCTCGCGCGGCGCGGCGATGGCGCGGGCGATGGCGCCGTTGACCTGCGCTGCGACCGGCGCGGGGACCGAAGCATTATTCTGCATGAAGCCGGTCTCGTGCCACCACCAGCGTTGATCGGCATGGTGGCCGGCCATCATCACCGCCGTGCGGTCCTTGCCCGCCACCGCGACGACGCGGCTGGCACGATCGGCCGCCTTCAGCCGGTCGCCGAGCGTCGGGACGCGCAAATGCACGTCCGAGACGGTATAATGTTCGGACGTGCTGCCCTTCACGCGCTCGTCCTCGGCGCAATAGACGCGCTTGTCCGCGCGCGGCGCGTTCGGATCCACCCATTTGTTGGCGATGATCCCGCTGCGGGCCGGATAGTCGCCGGTCAGGATCGACGAATGGCCTGGGCACGTCTCGGTGGCCCCATGGGCCTGATAGCCGTTGGCGAACGCGACGCCGTCGGCGAGGCGGCGCAGCCCGCCGGTGAAATGGGGGCGATATTCGTTGAACAGCCGTGCTGAAAACTGATCGACCGAAATCGCCACGATGAGCCTCGGCGGCGCAGGTCGGGGCGGAGTGGCGCAGGCGCCGAGCGTGGCGAGAATGAGCGCTGTAACGGCAAGTCTCATCGGCTATATCCCAACGTTCGGCACGGCGATGCGCGCGCGGATTGCAATCGACAAGGAGCTTTGGTGGCCGCATTGTCTTTCCGGTTTGTGACGGTCCTGGCGCTGTTGCTGTTCGCTCTTCCGGGCCGCGGCGACGCGCAGCTGGCCCGCCCCGGCCACAATGCGATCGCCGCGCGGCTGATCGCCGAGGCCGACCGGCCCGCGGCCGGCGGGACGGTCACGCTGGCCATCGCCATGACTCCGGACAAGGGCTGGCACGGCTATTGGCAGAATCCCGGCGATGCAGGCGACACGCCCAAGGTCGAATGGCGGCTTCCTCCGGGCGTGACCGCAGGCCCGCTGCGCTATCCGGTGCCCGGGCGGCTGCTCATCGCGGGTCTGATGAACTATGTCTACGAAGGCCCCTATGCGCTGCTGGTGGCGCTGCGCATTCCCGCGGGTTTGAAGCCGGGCACGCCGCTGCCGATCGCGGCGTCGATGGATTATCTCGCCTGCACCGACCAGATTTGCGTTCCCGAACATGCCGATTTCTCGCTGTCGCTCGAAGTGGGAGACGGCACGGCGATCCGGCAGCAGCAGTTCGACGCATTTCGGCGCGCGATTCCCCGGCCGCTCGGGAGTGTTGCGCGTTTCGAGGCTTCGGGCGACAGATTGCGGATTGCCATTCCGCTGCCGGCCTCGCTCGCCCTTGGCCAGGCCTATTTCTATCCGCTGACTCAGGATGCCGCTGTCTATTCCGCGCCGCAGCGGCTGTCGCGCCGCAGCGATGCGCTGGTCGTCGAGACCGGCCCGGGGGCGGCCGCGAAAGATCTTGCCGGCCTCGACGGGGTGCTCGCGATCGGCGATGGGCAAGGGCTGATGGTTCACGCCGTGCCGGGGAGCGTGCCTGCGGCGAAGCGGCCGGCCGCGTTCGGGCCGGCGACCGCGGCGACTGCGCTCGCGGCATTGCTCGGGGCGGTCCTGGGCGGATTGCTGCTCAATCTCATGCCCTGCGTCTTCCCGATCCTCAGTCTCAAGGCGCTGAGCCTTACGCGCGCCGACGAGGACGATCGATCGGCCCGGCGCGAAGCGCTGGCCTATAGCGCCGGGACGATCCTGACCTGCCTCGCGCTGGGCGGCGCCTTGCTTGCGCTGCGCGCCGCCGGAGTGGCGGCGGGGTGGGCGTTCCAGCTCCAGGATCCGCGCATCATCCTGCTGCTGCTCCTGCTGGTGGGCGCGATCGCGCTCAACCTTGCCGGGCTGTTCGAGCTTCCGGCGATAACCGGCGGCGGGCGGCTCGCCGACCGGTCCGGCATGGGGGGCGCCTTCTGGACAGGCGCGCTGGCCGCCTTCGTCGCGACACCGTGCACCGGCCCCTTCATGGGCGCCGCGCTTGGCGCCGCTTTGATTCTTCCGGGCGCGGCCGCGCTGGCGGTGTTCGCGGGTCTCGGCCTCGGCCTCGCGCTGCCGTTCCTTCTCATCGGACTGGTGCCGGCGTTGCGGCGTCGCCTGCCCAGGCCCGGGCGGTGGATGGGGCATTTGCGCCGCATCCTGTCGATTCCGATGTTCCTTACCGCCGCGGCGCTCGCCTGGATCCTCGGTCGCCAGGCGGGTGGGGAAGGGCTCGCGCTCGGCTTGGCGGCGATGCTCGTCCTGGTGCTCGCCCTGGGGTGGCTCGGGCGCCGGCAACGCGCCGCGTCCGGCGGCTGGCTGCCGCTCGTTCCGGCGGCGGCGGCAGCTCTGGCGGCGGTGCTGTTCATACCGGCATTGGCGGCACCGGTGGGCGCGCGCGGCGGCGACCTGCTCGGCGCCGAGCCGTTCAGCGAGCAGCGGCTGGCCGCGCTCCAGCGCGAAGGCCGGCCGGTGTTCGTCTATTTCACCGCCGACTGGTGCCTCACCTGCAAGGTCAACGAGAAAGCGGTGCTCGAGCGCGACGAGGTCGCCGATGCCTTTGCGGCGCACCATGTGGCGGTTCTGGCCGGCGACTGGACCGGCGGCGATCCGGCGCTGACCCGCTTCATCGAGAAGCAGGGCCGATCCGGCGTGCCTTTGTACCTCTATTATGCGCCCGGCCGGCCGCCGGTGATGCTCTCCCAGCTGCTGACGGTGGCGGAGGTGACGCAGCGCCTATAGCATCCAATCCTCCCTGGTACGGGAAGGATCCGCTTATCGATGCTCCTCATTGCCTCGTGGTTTCGGCGGAATCGCGTCCGGCACCGCCGCGCCTTTCGCCCATTCCTTGCGGCCGCCGACCCAGGTTTCGAGGACGGTCGTTCCCCTGATCGCCTGCGGCGTCATCCCGTCGGCGAAGATGTCGCGGTCGATGAACAGGAAGTCGGCCATGCGCCCGCGCTCGAGCGTGCCGAGCCGATTTTCCTCGAAGGCGGCATAGGCGCCGCCGCGGGTGAAGGCGGCGAAAGCCTGGGCCAAGGTGAGTTTCTGCTGCGGCAGCCAGCCGCCGGCCGGGCGTCCCTCGGCGTCCTCGCGGCTCACCGCGGCGGCGAGCCCGGCAAAAGGGTTGGGCGATTCGGCCGGAAAGTTCGAGCCGAAGGCGAGCGGCACATGGTTTTGGAGCATGCTCGCCCAGGCGTCGGCGCCTGCCAGCCGGGGCGTGCCCAGGCGCGCTTCCGCCATTTGCCAGCCGGAGGCGGCGAGCGTGGGCTGCATCGAAGCGACGATGCCATGGCGGCCGAAACGCGGCAGATCGGCGGGATCGACGATTTCGGCATGCTCGATCCGCCAGCGCCGGTCGCCGTCATAGGTGCCCGACAATTCGTCGATCGCGTCGAGCAGCTGGGCATTGGCGGCATCGCCGACGGCATCCACCGCAAGCTGGAAATGGTCCATCGCCGCCCGGCTCATGAGGTTCTTGAGCTCGGCGTCGTTGTGGAACGGCGCGCCGCGCAGGCCGGGCGCGTCGCGATACTCCGTCTTGAGCCAGGCGCCGCGCGATCCCAGCGCGCCGTCGGCGGAAAGCTTCACGCCGACCATCCGGAGGCGGCCGCCATAAAGCCAGGGCGTCGGCCCGGTGCCGGCGACGGCCAAAGCGGTATCGACGCCGAGCCCGTAGGAAATGATTCGCAGGTGAAGGGCGCCGCGATCGCCGGCGCGACGCATCACCATCCAGCCGTCGGTGTCGGTGCCCATGTCGGCAACGCTGGTGATGCCCAGGCCGAGCAGCAGTGCCTGGGCATTGGCGAGCGCCTGGTCGCGCACGCGCGGCAGCGGCGCCGGGACCGCCTTTTGAACCAGGGCCATGGCGGCGTCGACGAACACGCCCGACGGCTGCTTGCCGGATTTCTCGATGCGGCCGCCGGGCGGCGATGGCGACGCCGCGCCGACCCCAGCCTCGGCCAGCGCAGCGCTGTTCGCCCAGCCGGCGTGGCCGTCGACCCGCTGCAGCCAGACCGGGCGATCGGCCACGGCCGCATCGAGCTCGGCGGCGGTCGGAAAGCGTCCCAGGCCCCATTTCTCCTGGTCCCAGCCGAAGCCGACGATCCAGCGCGGCGACGGATTGGCGGCCGCATAGGCGGCGATCTTCGCCTGCGCTTCGGCAAGGCTGGCGGTGCCGCGCAAATCGAGCTGCAGCGTCAGGAAGCCCAGTTCCATCACATCGCCATGGGCGTCGATCATGCCGGGGATGAGCGTGCGCCCTTTGCCGTCGAGCCGGTATGAGGGGCGATCCGGCCTTTTGTCCTTGCGGGCGAGCAGCTGCTTCACCGTGCCGTCGCCGTCGTCGATCACCAGGCCGGTGAAGCGGACCAGCGCACCCTGGCGGTCGAGCGTATAGCCGTTGACGTTGTCGATCAGCGTATCGGCGAAGGCCGCCGGCGCCAGCAGCAAGGCCGCCGCCACGGCGGCCGCGCGCTTTTTCATCGCGCCAGCCTGCGAATCAGGGACGACGTGTCGTTGCGGTTGCCGCCCATCGCCTGCACGTCGGCGTAGAATTGATCGACCAAAGCGGTCAGTGGAAGCGGCGTGCGGTTGCCGCGCGCTTCGTCGATGGCGAGGCCCAGGTCCTTTCGCATCCAGTCGACCGCGAACCCGAAATCGAATTCGCCGTCGTGCATCGTCTTCCAGCGGTTGACCATCTGCCAGCTCTGCGCCGCGCCGCCGGAGACCGCTTCGAACACCTTCTCGGCGTCGAGACCGGCCGCTTTGGCGAAGGCGATCGCCTCGGCCAGGCCCTGCAGCACGCCGGCAACGGCGATCTGGTTGACCATCTTGGTGAGCTGGCCGGCTCCGGCGTCGCCGACGTGGACGATGCGCGCGGCATAATGCTCCATCAGCGGCCGCGCCGCGGCGAAGGCCTCGTTGTCGCCGCCGCACATGATCGACAGCCGGCCATCCTCGGCGCCGGCCTGGCCTCCGGAAACGGGTGCATCGATGCATTGCAGGTGCTGGCGCGCGCCGGCCTCGGCCAGCCGCCGGGCAAGGCGTGCCGAGACCGTGGTGTGATCGATGAACAACGCGCCGGCGCGCAAGGTGCGGAAAGCGCCGTCGGGGCCGATGCTGATCTCCTCGAGATCGTCGTCGGTGCCGACGCAGGAGATGACCGCGTCCGCATCGCGCGCCGCCTCGGCCGGAGTCGCCGCCCAGCCCCCGCCGTTGCGTTCCACCCAGGCGCGCGACTTGGCGTCGCTTCTATTCTGCACCACGAGCCCGTGGCCCGCCTGCGCGAGGTGGCGGGCGATCGGCGCGCCCATCACGCCCAGCCCGATGAATGCGACCCGTGCCATCGGCGGGCGCATAAGCTTAACTTGCCTCCCGCGCCAGATCGGTTAAGCGACAGGGCGATGGCCAGTGCCGCATCCATATCCGACCTGCCGGTCTCGATCGCCGACATACGCGCGGCGGCGCGGCGCATTGCCGGCGCGGTGGTGCGCACGCCGACCATGCGCAGCGGGACCTTGTCCCAGCTGACCGGCGCCGACGTCTATCTCAAGTTCGAAAACCTGCAATTCACTGCCGCCTTCAAGGAGCGCGGCGCGCTCAACAAGCTGCTGCTGATGGACCAGGCGACGCGCGAACGGGGCGTGATCGCGGCTTCGGCCGGCAACCATTCGCAGGGCCTCGCTTATCATGCGGCGCGTTTGAACATACCGGTCACCATCGTGATGCCGGTGCCGACGCCGATCATCAAGGTGATGCAGACCGAAGGCCATGGCGCGACCGTGGTGCTGCACGGCGAGACCTTCGACGAGGCCAATGCCCATGCGCTCGGGCTTGCCAAGGCGCGCAAGCTGACCTTCGTCCATCCGTTCGACGACCTCGAGATCATCGCCGGCCAGGGCACGCTCGCGCTGGAAATGCTCGAGGATGCGCCCGCTATCGATACGCTGATCGTACCGGTCGGCGGGGGCGGCCTGATGTCGGGGGTCGGCACCGCGGCGCGCGGATTGCGCAACGACGTCGAGCTGGTCGGGGTTCAGGCCGAGCTCTACCCCTCGATGTACTGCCGGCTCGGCGGCCATGATCTGCCGTCGTCGGGCGACACGCTCGCCGAGGGTATCGCGGTCAAGGAGCCGGGGCGGATAACCTCCGCCATCCTCGAGCGCATCGTCGACGACATGCTGCTCGTCCCAGAAGCGGCGATCGAGACCGCAGTCAGCCTGCTTCTGCAGATCGAAAAGACCGTCGTCGAAGGCGCGGGTGCCGTCGGCCTCGCGGCGCTGCTCACCGAGCCCGAGCGGTTCAAGGGCAAGCACGTCGGCCTGATCCTTTCGGGGGGCAATATCGACACCCGCCTGCTCGCCAACGTGCTGCTGCGCGACCTCGTCCGTTCGGGGCGGCTGGCGCGGCTGCGGATCCAGCTGCAGGATCGGCCGGGCGCCTTGTTCAACGTCGCGCGTCTGTTCGACAAGCATCAGGTCAACATCATCGAAGTGTCGCACCAGCGGATCTTCACCGCCCTTCCCGCCAAGGGCCTGTTCGCCGACATCGAATGCGAGGCGCGCGATCCCGAGCATCTCCAGCGTCTCGTCGACGATCTGAAGGCGGAAGGCTTCCCGGTCCGTCCGGTCGAGACGCGGTAGCGGCTTCAACCGCAGCTTTTGCGTTCGGATGAATCGGAGGCAGTTTCGATGATCAAGCCATTTGAAATTGCCTGGACAAAGGAACAATTCGATCGGCTGCGCGCCGATGTCGCCGCTTATCGATTTCCCGACGCCCCGACCGATGGGGGCTGGGACTATGGCTGCGATCCCGACTTTCTCAAGCAGTTGTGCGACCATTGGGTCCATCGCCTGGATCTGGATGCGGTCGTCGGAACCTTGAACCGATATCCCCAGCTCCTATGCGATATCGAGGGGCTCGATCTCCATGCCGTCCATGTGGTGGGCGAGGCGCAGGGGCGGCGGCCATTGCTCCTGAGCCATGGCTGGCCCGGTTCGGTCTTCGAATTCTGGGATGTGATCGAGCCTTTGGCTTTTCCTTCCCGGCACGGCGGGCAGGCGGCGGACGCGTTCGACCTCGTGATTCCCTCGCTGCCCGGCTATGGCTTCTCCGCCAAGCCTTCGACGCCCATCGGCGCGCGCACCACGGCCCGCCTGTTCGATCGCCTGATGCGCGAATTGGGTTATGAATCCTACCGCGCTCAGGGCGGAGACTGGGGATCGGCCGTGGCAACTTGGCTGGGTCTCGATCACGCGGGCTCGCTCGACGGCATTCATCTCAACTTTTTGCTCGTTCACCCCGATTCGACCCCCGAGACGGCCGAAGAGCAGGCATGGAAGGCGGAACTCGCCCACAAGCAGAACCAGCTTGGCGCCTATGCGATGCTTCAGGGCACGAAACCTCAATCGCTCGCTTATGCCATGGCCGCAAATCCCGTCGCGCAGGCGGCATGGATCGTCGAGCGATTTCACGACTGGTCGGATTTGAGGTCGAGACCGTTCGAAGAGGTTTTCGACCATGAGCGGCTTCTGACCAACGTGATGATCTACGTCATGAACGATGCGTTCGTATCGTCGACCTGGTTCTACGCCGGGGCACTGGTCGAGCAGGTCAGAACGATGCCGCCGGGTCGCCGGGTCGAAGTCCCGACGGCATTCACGCGTTATCCCGATCCGCGCACCGCCGTGCCGCCGCGATCATGGGTCGAGCGCGGCTATGCTTTGTCCAGATGGGTCGAGCAACCCGCCGGCGGCCATTTTGCTGCGATGGAGGTTCCCGATGCCTTCGTTGCGGATATCCGCGCTTGGGCCCGGATATAGAGCGGCATAGCGACTCGAGAGGAGCAAGCGGATTGGCGCGTGCAATCGTCATGGAACATCCCGGCGGGCCGGAGGTGCTTGCGCTCGCGAACGTCGCGCTCGCTCCGCCGGGCCCGGGTCAATTGCGGCTTCGCCAGACGGCCGTCGGCGTCAACTATCATGATGTCTATGTGCGATCCGGTTTGTACCGGACGCTGGAGCTCCCGGGTGTGCCCGGCATCGAAGGCGTCGGAATCGTCGAGGAGATTGGTGCGAATGTGACCGGCTTCGAGGTCGGCGACCGCATCGGCTACGTCACCGGCCAATATGGCTGCTACGCCGAAGCGCGCAATCTCGATGCGGCGCTCGCGGTCAAGCTGCCCGACGAATCGACCGATGTCCAATGGGCCGCCTCGCTGATGAAGGCGTTCACCGTCTGCATGCTGGTGCGGCGGGTGCACAAGGTCGTCCCGGGCGAGACGGTGCTGGTTCATGCCGCCGCGGGGGGAGTGGGGCAGCTGCTGTGCAGCTGGGCCAGGCATCTGGGCGCACAAGTCATCGGCACCGTGGGCAGTCAGGCCAAGGCCGACATTGCCATCCGGCACGGCGCCGACCATGTCATCCTCTATCGCGAACAGGACATTGCGAAGCGCGTCGCGGAGATCACCGAGGGCAACGGTGTTGCCGCTGCCTATGATTCGGTGGGCGCCGACACGTTTCAGGCCAGCATCGATTCGCTCGGCTTCGAGGGGCAGCTGGTCAATTTCGGTCAGGCCTCGGGTCCGGTCGCTCCATTCACCCCGGCGCTGCTCGCATCGCGATCGCTGTCCGTCTCGCGGCCGATCATATTCCATTATCTTCGCACGCCCGAAAAGCTCGCCGCCATGGCGCGCGAGACGTTCGAGGCATTCGCCCGGGGCGCGATCCGTCCGATCGACCCGATGGTATTGCCGCTGGCCGAGGCTGCCGAAGCGCATCGCCGTCTCGAGGCGCGGGAAAGTCCCGGCGGCATCGTCCTGATCCCCTGACTGGAGACGTCAATGGACAAGCAATCCCAGCGGGCAGCCGCCGATCTCCTTTACGGACATTGGATGCAGGGCACCCGGTTGCCGAGTCTGCCTGAGGATCTTCGGCCCCGTACCAGGGCGGACGGCTATGCAATCCAGGCGCAGCTGGAGGAGCGGAGCGCCATGCCGCTGTTCGGCTGGAAGATCGCGGCGACAAGCGCCGTCGGTCAGGCGCATATTGGGGTCGATGGTCCGCTTGCCGGCAGGATACTGGGCGAGCGGGTGATTTCCCAGGGAGGCGTTTGTCCGTTCGGCAACAATCTCATGAAGGTGGCCGAGCTGGAGTTCGCCTTTCGGATCGGGACAACCCTCGAGCCGAGGCAAGCCGGCTTTGAGGTCGAGGAAGTCCTGGCCAAGGTCACGGCGCTCCATCCCGCGATCGAGATCCCGGACTCGCGCTTCGAGCCATTTGAGAAAGCGGGCGCGGCGCAGCTCATCGCCGACAATGGTTGCGCACATTATTTCGTGCTGGGCGATGCCGCCCCCGAGGCGTGGCGGGAACTGGACCTCGCCGCGCATGCGGTCACCGGCTACGTCAACGGGATTCCTCTGGAGAAAGGCTTCGGCCGCAACGTATTGGGCGATCCGCGGCTGGCGCTGCATTGGCTCGCCAACGAGCTTTCGCGAAACGGCATTCCGCTTCAGGCCGGCCAAGTCGTGACCACCGGGACCTGCATCACGCCCATGGCGATCGCGCCGGGCGACGACGTCGGCGGCGATTTCGGCCCGATCGGCAGCGTCTCGCTCCGCTTCGAGCGGAGTTGATCGTCTGGAAGATTTGAGGCCGGGTGTGAGGACTCGTCGGCTTGGTTGCGGAAGGCGGCGGGCGGCGGATCTGCTTGACCACCTCGTTCGAGCTCCTATCCTCCGGGCCTATTCCCCATGGAGCGGGACAAATGACAACAAGGGTTGAACAGCTGCCGGAGCCGTTTCTCGTGAAGCTTCGGGAAAGCTTCGGCGATCGGCTCGATCTGGGAGAAGCCGTCCGTCTTCAGCACGGCGCCAGCGAGGCCCATTTCGAAGCTCAGCTCCCTGGCGCGGTCGTCTTCGCCACCAGCACGGAGGATGTCGTCACTGCCGTCAAATTATGCGCGCAATATGACGTCCCGATCGTCGCGTTCGGGGCCGGGACGTCGATGGAAGGAAATACGATCCCCGTGATGGGCGGCATCAGCCTCGACCTTGGATCGATGGACGCGATCCTTTCGGTCAATCCGGAGGACTTTGATTGCACGGTGCAGGCCGGCGTTCGGCGCGAGCAGCTGAACGTCCATCTGCGCGACGCCGGCATGTTCTTTCCCATCGATCCGGGCGCCAATGCCACCATCGGCGGAATGGTCGCGACCAGGGCGTCGGGCACCAACGCCGTTCGCTACGGCACGATGCGCGAAGCCGTGCTGTCGCTGCGCGTGATCACGGCGGACGGACGC
This sequence comes from Allosphingosinicella sp., assembly GCA_035248285.1. Lineage (GTDB taxonomy): Bacteria > Pseudomonadota > Alphaproteobacteria > Sphingomonadales > Sphingomonadaceae > Allosphingosinicella. Next base: position 23,669 of record DATFHP010000014.1, read on the forward strand.
GATATCCGCACCGCCCGTCGTGCGCGCAAGTCGGCGGCCGGCTATGACCTGACGAGATTGATGGTCGGCTCCGAAGGCACGCTGGGCATCGTCACCGAGGTCACGTTGCGCCTCCATCCCATACCGGAGAGCATCAGCGCGGCGGTGTGCAGCTTCGACAGTCTGAAGGGCGCCGTCGATACGGTCATCCAGACGATCCAATTCGGTGTCCCGATCGCGCGTATCGAGCTGCTGGACGATGCGCAGATGCGCGCCGTCAATCGCTGGTCCAAGCTCGATTATCCCGAACGCACGACGCTTTTCTTCGAGTTTCATGGCAGCCCGGCTTCGGTCGAGGAGCAGGTTTCGACCGTCCAGGATTTGTCCGGCGAGAACGGGGGCGGTGAGTTCCGGTGGGCCAATCGGCCGGAAGAGCGGTCCAAGCTGTGGAAGGCCCGTCACGAGGCTTATTATGCGGCGGTGAACCTGCGGCCCGGGGCCGTGGGATGGACGAGCGACGTGTGCGTGCCGCTCAGTCGCCTCGCCGATTGCATCGCCGAGACAAAGCGCGATCTCGATGTATCGACGGTGCCCGCAACCATCGTCGGCCACGTCGGAGACGGTAATTTTCACGTGATCTTCGCGCTCGATCCGGACTCGGCCGACGAGCGGCGAGAGGTCGAGGGGATCAATCGCCGGATGGTTGCGCGCGCGCTCGATCTCGACGGCACCTGTACCGGCGAGCATGGCATCGGCCTAGGAAAGCAGAAGTATCTCGTCGATGAGCTCGGCCCGGCCGTGGATATGATGCGCGATGTGAAAAAGGCGCTCGATCCCAAGGGACTGCTCAATCCGGGCAAGATTTTCGCGCTCTGATGAGGCGCACGCTGCCGCCGGCGGCAGCGCTGGGAGAGCTGCTTGACATGCCCGGCCTGGGTGTCTCTCATGGAAACAGGCCCGGGGACTCGATGTCCGGGCATCATGATAGCGCGGTATGGCTACATACCGGCGAGGAGAGGCGTGAAACATGACTGATGGACCCTTCGAACCTCAAGCCGAGCTTTCCGAAAATGTGCGCACGCGCTTTTTCATCGACGGGAAGTGGCGGGCGCCTCTGGGGTCGGAGCGGCTCGATCTGATATCGCCGGTTACCGAAGAGCTGACGCTGAGCGTCCCCGCCGGCTCGGATGCCGACATGGACGCGGCGGTGACGGCCGCGCGAAGGGCCTTCGACCAAACCGACTGGCCGCGTCTGCCGCCGTCGGACCGGGCGCGCTATCTGCTCAAGATGGCCGATGAGGTCGACAAGCGGATGGATCTGTTCAAGCGCGTCTGGATGGCGCAGGTCGGTGCGCCGCGGTGGTTCGTGGGCGCCATCGCCGGCATGGCGCCGGGATTCTTCCGCTATTATGCGAGCCTGGCGGACACCTATCCTTTCGAGGAAGACCGGCCGGTCGCGCATGGCGCGCTGAAGGTCCTGCGCGAGCCGGTCGGCGTGGCGGCGCTGATCATTCCGTGGAACGCGCCGCTGGCCCTGCTGATGCAAAAGGTGGCGCCCGCGGTGCTGGCGGGATGCACGATCGTGGCCAAGCCGAGTCCCGAGACGCCGCTCGACGCGCTGCTCCTCGCCGAATGCGCCGAGGCGGCCGGTCTGCCGCCCGGGGTCTTCAACGTCGTCCCCGCCGGCCGCGAGGCGGGCAACACGCTGATCAGCGATCCGCGCATCGACAAGGTCAGCTTCACCGGATCGACCGCTGCCGGCCGACACATCGCCACGGTGTGTGCGGATCGGCTGGCCCGGGTCAGCCTGGAGCTCGGCGGCAAGTCCGCGTCGATCCTGTGCGAGGATGCCGACATCGATTCGTGGATGACGACCTTGTCGCCTTTCACGATGCCGTTCAGCGGCCAGATCTGCTTTTCGCAAACACGCATTCTCGTCCCGCGCAGCCGCCACGACGAGTTCATCGATGCCTATAAGGCCAAGGTCGAAGGCCTCAAGGTGGGCGATCCCTGGGATCCGGAAACCGAAATGGGACCGGTTTCGATGGCGCGGCAGCGCGACCGGGTGCTCAACTATCTGGAGGTCGGCCGCAACGAGGGCGCACGGCTCGTCACGGGCGGCGGCAAGATGCCCGGATTCAATCGCGGCTATTACATTGCCCCGACCATCTTCGACGGCGTCACCAACGACATGCGTATCGCGCGCGAGGAGATTTTCGGCCCGGTCGCGTCGGTCATAACCTATGATGGCGACGAAGAGGCGATCGCGATCGCGAACGACAGCGATTATGGATTGAGCGGCTCGGTCTTTTCCCAGGACCTGGACCGCGCCGAGCGCATCGCCCGGCGCATCCGCACCGGCCATGTCAGCGTCAACGGATATTTCGTAGACCCCGCCGCGCCGTTCGGCGGCTACAAAATGTCGGGTGTGGGAGGTGAAGGCGGTCCGGAGGGTCTCAGCGCATTCCTGGAGACCAAGTCCCTGTTCCTCCCCGCCTGAAGGCCAGAGCAGCGCGCGATTAGGGTCCGGACCCTAATATGAATCGCGCGCTGCTCTTTGTTGCCGCATCGCTATTTGCGAAAATTGATCAGGTGCTCAGTGCCCGGGCAGCTGACCGATGATTCCCGCTTTTCCCAAGTCGCCAGCCGTCGCCAGCTGACTTGAAAATATTGTCAGAGCGGCGTGCCGACGTAATTTTCCGCGAGCACTGTCTGCATCGCGACCGAGGTTGCGATGTAGTCCATCTCGGACACCTGCATCGCGCGATCGAACGGTCCGCTATCCGGGAAGCGATGCATCAGGTTGGTCAGATACCAGCTGAATCTCTCCGCCTTCCAGACCCGCGCAAGCGCCTTTTGGGAATAATCCTGCAGTCCCTTTTCTTCCCCGCCGCGGAGGAAACGGATCAAAGCCTCCGACAGATACGTCACGTCCGAGGCCGCCAGGTTGAGGCCTTTCGCGCCGGTGGGAGGAACGATGTGGGCGCTGTCGCCTGCCAGGAACAAGCGGCCGTAAGCCATGGGCTCGAACACATAGGAGCGCAGCGGCGTGATCGATTTTTCCAAAGCCGGACCACGCGTTATCTTGGCAGCCGTCTGCGGACCGAGGCGGATCGCCAATTCGTCCCAAAGACGATCGTCCGGCCAATCTTCCAACCGCTCGTCAAGCGGAACCTGGATATAGTAACGGCTGCGCGTCATCGAACGCAATGAAGCCAGCGCGAAGCCACGTTCGTGATAGGCATATATGTTCTGATGGTTGCAGGGCGGCACGTCCGACAGGATGCCAAGCCAGCCGAAGGGATAGACGCGTTCGTATTCCTTCACCGCCGATTTGGGGATCGCGCGACGCGAAACGCCGTGAAATCCGTCGCAACCGGCGACGAACAGGCAGTCGATCCGCTGTTGCGCCCCATCTTTGGTGAAGCTTATCCACGGCGCATCGCCATCTATGTCGTGAAGCGCGACGTCGGCGGCCTCCCAGACGATCTCGAGACCGCGATCCGGCGCCGCCTTGATCAGATCGTGTGTGAGCTCGGTTTGACCGTACATGACCATCTGCTTGCCGGTGAGCGCCTCCATATCGATGTGAATGAGGCGATCACCGTCGGTGAGATCGAAGCCGGTTTCCAATATGCCCTTGCTGCGCAGGCCATGCGCCAGATCCAGCCGCTCGACGAGATCGGTCGTCGTGCGCTCCAGCAGGCCCGCACGGATGCGCCGTTCGACATGCTCGCGCGATTGCCGTTCGACAAGGATGGTCTCGAAGCCGGCCTGGCGCAACGAATGGCCGAGCAAGAGCCCTGCTGGGCCCGATCCGACGATGGCGACCTGCGTTCGCCTGACCGCGGGCATCAGCGCAATATCCCGAGATTCGGTTGAGGCCACAGCGCGCAAGGCGCTCTGAACCTGGTGGTCGTTTCCCGCATGATTATTATCTTCCCCGTAAACATGAACTTGACGCAGGGGTTCCCTAGCAATTGCGCCGGTCGCGGCAACAGATTCCTTCCTTCCCCCCGCCTCAACTCCACAAAAATTGGGACTTCGGCCAGGGAACGGGGTCTGCTTGAAACGACCAATGCGCGCTACGGACGGCGCATTAGGTCCTCCTCACGACATCGCCGCTGCGATGCCAACCGCTGCGCAGGCCCCTATCAGCATCGCGAGCTTCGCGAGCGATGGCGTTTGGCCGTATCCGAAATAGGCCACTGCAATCGTCAACAGCGGAACGGAAGCCGAGACGAGCGGAACCATGACAATGAGGGGCGCGCCTTGCCGCATGATCAAGGAAAGAAGCCAAAGCGAGCCGATGAAGGAGCCGAGCGAGACCGCCGTCCAAGGCAGATCGGTAAATCCATCGGTGCGGGGAAGAAGCGATATTCCAACGACCTGTCCAATCACCCCAACGAAGAACATCAAGCCGGTGCCAATCGACAGACCTCCCTCGGCGACCATTTCATTCTCGATCATATGACATCCCCCTCTTTTGAAATTCATTCGATCGCCGCTGACAAAGATATTATCCGCGCAATATGTCATAATACAAACCGTCGTTTTTGGATATGATTTCCAGAATCGAGGGATCGCTATAAGTTACGGCACGGCGGCTTTCAGAATCCTGCCGGCATCGATCACCTCTTTCACGGCGGAATCGCTCGTCAGACCCGGAGCGGAGGTGACCGTTACGTGCGTGATTCCAAGCCCCTGAAGACGCTTCGCCTCAGCGACCAGAGCATCCGGCCCTTCCTTGCCCACCGCCACGGAACCCATGAGCATGATGGAATTCGGATCTCTGCCGGCCTCCAAAGCGTATTCCTTGAAACGGGGCAGTGCGTCGGTCGATCCTCCGATCGGCATCCAGCCATCCCCCAAGGCCGCCGCGCGTCGCATCGCGGCCTCACCAAATTGCGACCCAAACCAGATTGGGATCGGATTCTTGGGCAGGCGGCCAAGCCCCATCTCGTCGACCTCGTGGAATCTGCCTTTGAAGGTCACGAGCGGCTGGCTCCAATACAGTCTCAGCAGCTCGACCTGCTCTGCCAAACGTGCGCCGCGCTCATGCACGTCCTGCCCCGCCGCTACGTACTCGGCTTCTTGCCAGCTGATGCCGACGCCAAGTTCGAAACGGTCATTCGACAAGAATGCAAGCTCCGCCGCCTGTCTTGCCACAGCCGCCGTTTCCCGCAGCGGCAAAATCAGCACCTGGCTCAGAAAGTGAATCCGAGAAGTGATTGAGGCCAGATAGGAAAATAACACGAACGGATCGAAAAAGGGCCCGACATATTGGTAATCGGGGCGGCCCGCATAGCGCCCTGGCCGCGTGCTCAATAGATGCCCGGCAAGTGCGACGTAGTCGAACCCGGCGTCTTCATAAGCTTGGGCAAGATCGCGGATTTCGAGAGCGCTACGCGCATCCGCCGTTGGAAATACAGCACCGTATCGCATCAGGTCTTCCTATCCGCCGTTCCGCCACTCATCGCAGTTTCCGCTGCCAAGGCCGTTTCATCGAAGCGCGGGGCACCCGACGTCGGCATCATGGCATGACGAGGGAGGACAAGCGGGACGCGTGATTGGCGGTAGGCACAAATCATCAGGATTCCCCAAGTCACTCCTCACCTTACGCATCGACAACCAACGGCCTCCGATGGCGCCGGCGATGACCCCGATCATCCCGCTCGATGCGGTCACGCCGTGGCACCCATGAACGCCAACCTCGGCCGAAAGTTTGACATTAGAAAGTTTTTTTCTATCATCATTGCGATGCCACGGGCAATGTGGCATCCAGTCAAGCAATAAGAGAAACAGGCAAAGGGGGAGATCATGAAGGCGATTCGAGCGCTGTCGGCACCGATTTTTTTGGCGCGTGCCAGGCCGCTTATGCCGGCATGCGGTTGTCGGCAGCGCGCCTCAGGCCGCAATGTCGATGACCCGATATCCTGACCGCGCCGTTCCGCGTGCCGACGTGCGATGCGCGACAAATTGCGCACCGACCGTCGCGCGTCCAAGGCTCAGCCGTGAACAGCTTAACGAGTGACCGTGGAACCGGCAACCACCACCCAGGAAGGGCTGTAGTTAAAACCTGGGTGGCAGCGGTGGCCGCAAATTCCATCTACTAATCCGAAGATGGCAGGAGTGCATAATGCGCATCAAATCGAAGTTGATCTCCGTATCTCTCGTGGCCGTTACTTACGCGACGACTGCAAATGCTCAAGTCGCCTCGGAACCGCCGGCGTCCGCCACAACCCAGGATGAGGGTATCTCGGATATCGTGGTGACGGCGCAGCGACGGGCTGAATCGGCTCAGAATGTCCCCATCGCAGTGACGGCCTTTACCGGCGATCAATTGGAGCGGCTGGGCGTCACCTCCGCGGACGACCTTCCGACGGCCGTCCCAGGGCTTACCATCAGTCCGAACGGTGGACGCGCTCCCATCTTTCTTCGCGGCGTCGGCAACAACATCTATAGCACCACGCCCGCGGTGCTGACATTCATCGACGGCGTGTATCACCCGTTCGGCAACACCGGGGGCGCCGACTACAGCAACATCCAGAGCATCGAAGTCTTGAAGGGGCCCCAGGGGACGCTGTTCGGCCGGAACGCGACTGGCGGCGTCATCCAGATCAGGACGAAAAATCCATTCGACTGGCAGGGTGTCGATGCCGAAGCCGGCTATGCCAACTACGACACGATAAGCACCCGGATCTACGCCGCGGCCAAACTGTCGGAACACGTCGCAGCTGACGTGGCCGGCTTCTACCTGAACCAGGATGACGGATGGGGTACGAACTTCTTCGACGGAAAGGACATCTACACTCAGAAGCGCTACGGAGCTCGGGGCAAATTCGTCGCCAAAATCGATGATACCTTCGACGCGACCGTTACCGCCGACTATTCCAAGCGCCGGAGTCAGGTCGGCAACGCCTGGTCACCGGCAGTTGGCTATGACTTCCTTTTTGATAGTTCCACCGGCCAGAAGATGTTTCTTGGTCCGTACGATATCAACGCCAATCAGAACCCCCGAAATTGGTCGAAGGAATGGGGCACGTCGTTGACGCTGGACAAGCGCATTGGAGACATCAAGCTGCTCAGCATTTCTTCTTATCGCAAGGTGAACGAATATTTCCTTGTTGACGATGATGGAGGCCCGAATCCGTTCTTCTGGCTGGATCGCCAGGACCGCCAGCGAGTCTTCACGCAGGAATTCCAAATCAGCGGCAATGGCGATCGGTTCAACTGGGTGGCCGGCCTCTATTACTATGATGCGAGGAACAGGATCACCGGCCCAACATTCTCCGGGCCCTTTTCGGAGTTTATATTTGGTGCGGCGCCGGGTCAGGCGTTCGTTCTTCACCAAATCGACCGAATCAAGGCCTATGCCGGCTATGCGCAGGGCACGCTGGAGGTCCTGCCTCAAACAAACCTGACGCTTGGCGCACGCTATACTATCGAAAAGCGCCGACTCGAAGGCTTCACGAGCGGCAACACGGGCTTTGGCCTCATTGGCATTCCCGCCAGCCCCAATCCCGGCCAGCAGAAGAAGACGTTCAAGGAGCCCAACTTCCGCGTCGCGCTCGACCATAAATTCACGCCGAACGTTCTCGTCTACGCATCCTGGAGCCGCGGCTTCAACGCAGGCTTTTTCAGTCAGCAGTCCATCTACGGCTTCAACGACTTCGTGAACCCGCCGCTCAAGCCGGAAATTATCGACGCCTACGAAATCGGGCTCAAGAGCGATCTGCTCAACCGTCGGTTGCGCGTCAACGTCGCCGCATTTCTATATGATTACACCAACTTACAACAACAGGTCTACGTGAACGGCGCCGTCAACGTCGTCAACGCAGGCGGAGCCCGAATCAAGGGGATTGACTTTGAGGTGACGGCCCAGCCGGTGCGGGATCTGACTCTGTCGATTGGCGGAACCTATCTGGATACGAAATACACGTCTTATCCGGGCGCTCCGAAATATGTGCGTGATCCGGTTAGCGGTGCCGTGATCGCGAGCGCATTGGAGGCGAAGGGCAACCATATTGTTCAGGCGCCGAAGCTGAGTCTGCAGGCGACGGCGGCCCACACGCTGCACACGGGAATCGGCACGTTCACTTCGAGCGCGAACGTGAATTACGTGGGCAAGCAATATGGTGATCCGCACAATGATTTCCCCATTCGCCGCCGAACCTTGATCGGTCTCAACGAGCAATGGGCATCCGGTGACGAGAAGACGACGGTAACCCTGTGGGTGAAGAATCTGACCAATAGGAAATGGAATACCAATCTCGCCTTGGTCGCGCCCACGGGCGTGATCGGATTGCAAGGCGCTCCCCGAACCTACGGCATTACCCTCGGCCGAAAGTTCTGACCGTTGCGAAGCCCCCCTCGGCAGGAATTCCTGCCGAGGGGCTTCAGCCTCGTTCCGGTTCAGGTTGAACCGGAGCGCGGCTAGAAAGGTCTTTGATTGCCGTGCTTGGGTCCGAAGCTGGCCCCGCCAGCTTCGGACCCGGCGCATTCCGAGCCGCCAGAATGAGCAGGTGCCGATTGCCCCCGGCAATCGGCAGCCGTGCCGGAGGCACGGCGGCCAGCTCATTCCTTCTGGCTCGAAATCACTTGCGTGGCAGGCCGATACGCGGATCGACAGAGCTGTCCCAGATAGGGGACGCCTGCCGAAAGATCCCACTCGATAGCCCGGTGGCGCAACGCCGTCATCGACGGACGCAGCCAAGCTTGACGCGACGTCAGCCGGCCTCGACCCGGTCGCCAGCGGAATCGGCGACGAGGTAGCGGCGCGTGCGCCAGAAGAGCCAGGCTGTGACCAGGACCAGCAGCGACGTCCCTATCAACGCGTAGCGCAGGCCGAGGGCGGGGCCCAAGCCGGCCCGATTCAGCAGATCCGAAACCACACCCGCGAAAAGCGGTCCGAACCCGCCGCCGATGAGATTCATGATCAACAGCGAGATCGCGGCTGCCATGGCGCGCGATTGCAGGGGAGCGACCGACTGAACGACGGAATATATGGTTCCCACGGGAAGCACGAGCAGCGCGGAAGCGGTCGCCCACAGGATCAGGGCCAGGGCGGGGTTTCCGGTCAAAAGGGCGGCAAGCCAGAGGGGCACGGACAGCAATACCGCAAAGGCGGACACGGTGAGGACGTCCCGTTCGTCCTTGCGTGCGGCACGGGCCGACGCGACGCCGCCGAGCAACATGCCGGCCGCGCCCGAAAGGCCCGTCGCCAGGCCCAATCCGATCCCAAGAAGCCCGATCGGCTCCAACCTCATGCCGACGATCGGCTCCAGACGCGCGGCAATTGCGGCGATGCCGTCGGAATGATTCCGAAGAAAGAATGGTGCCGCAAAGGTTTGAAAGGCGGCGAGGACGAACGTGTTGCCGCCGGCCGCGAAGGTCGCCAGCCAGAAGCTCGGGCGCGATTTCAACTGCCTCAACGTCTCACCGAAGGTCGCACCTTCCGCCGCCAAGGGAACGCGGCCGGCTCTCTCGCGAACCTCGCGCAAGGTCAGTAGCGTGACGAACCCCAATATCACACCGGGCACGCCAGCCGCCAAAAGCGCCGCACGCCACCCCCAATATTGCGCCACCAGCCCGCCCGTGGCCAGACCGATCAACCAGCCCAGCGGGAGACCGGTGGCGTAGACCGAGAGCGCAACGGGACGCTTATCCTTCGAAACATAATCGCTGATCAAAGAGAGCGCGGCCGGGCTGCAGCCCGCCTCGCCTATGGCGATACCGACCCGCAGCAAAACGAGCTGAATGAAATTCTGCGAAAGAGCGCAAAGCGCGGTAAAGAGCGACCACAAGACGAGACAGGCGCTGAGGATCCAGGCTCGGTTATATCTGTCGGCCAAGCGGGCGATCGGAATGCTCAGGACGCTGTAGAAAAGCGAGAAGGCCAAGCCTTTCATTATCCCGATCTGCCAATCGGCAAGCCCGAGCTCCTTCTTTATCGCCTCGGCGAGAATACCGATGATCTGCCTGTCGACGGAACTGAAGATGTAGATAGCCAGCAGCAGACCAACGACATACCCCCGATATGCCGTGGAGATCCGAGGCGGAGCATGGGCGATGGGAGGCCGGGCTCCGGCGCCGACCCCTCCCGCATCCACGGCCATAATCCCCTCCTTTCAATCTACCAATAGGTAGGTCTCCTTTTGTAAGCGGGAACTCAAATCAACTCTAATGATTTCTAATATTCACAAATGAAATACGGGGATATGAAAATTCTATATATGCTATTTGAATATAGACCACCGATTCATGCTAGACGATGGTCTATTCTTTGGACATAATTCTCTCGACTATTGACGGCCCGCAGCGGGATGTCGAGGATTTTACGATGCCCTTCCATGCAGCGACCGTGGCCAACCGAAACACGCGATGCGGGATCATCAGGAACCGTGCATCGACCCGGTCGGCAGGCGGCGGCTCGGCGCGACCGCGGGCCTCGTGCACCATGCGCACAGGATGAAAAGCGAAATCATGAGCGACCAAAATAAGCGCAGTCTGCAGGACTTGATCGACTCCGTCCCGAGCCTGGTCGACTATTTCTACAACGACACGCTGGCGCCTCATGCCGCCAGTCACCCGGGACTGATCCCTGTCCCGCAGGAAGTGACGAACTGGCGGGACGAACAGCGGGCGTGGCGTGAATCCGTGCTCCTGTTCGATCAGTCGCATCATATGCCCGAAACCTTTATCAAGGGACCCGACACGACACGGCTGCTCAGCGACGTCGGCATCAACAGCTTCGCCAATTTCCCGCCCTTGCGCGCGAAGCAATATATCGGCTGCAATCACAATGGCGAGCTGATCGGCGAGTGCATCCTCCAGCACCTTCCGGACGGCACCCATAATTTGATCAGCGGGATGAACCTCCAGAATTGGGTCGAGTATAACGCCAAGACCGGGGGATATGACGTCCATATCGTACGCGATCTTCACACCGGAGAGAATCGGAGCGGCCGCACCAACTACCGCTACCAGCTCGACGGGCCCTTGGCGGAAGCCGTGTTCGAGGCCGTCATCGAAGGAGAAAAGCCGGACATTCCGTTCTTCCGGCTCGCGCAGGTCCGGGTCGCAGGCTGCGATGTGCTGGCGTTGCGCCACAGCGTTGCCGGCCACAAGGGCGTTGAGCTATCCGGGCCCTATGCCGAGGGCCCGGCGGTTCGCGCGGCGCTGCTGAATGCCGGCCGGCGCCACGGCATACTCCAGGCGGGCATGAAGACCTATTTCAGCGCGGCCGCAGAGGTTGGCTGGATCGGCTATCCGATGCCGGCCATCTACACCGATCCCAGACTCGCCGGTTACCGCCAGTGGCTGCCGGCCGACAGCTGGGAAGGACGCGCGCAGCTCGGCGGATCGTTCCGGTCGCAAAACATCGAAGACTATTACGTCACGCCCTGGGATCACGGCCTGAACAAGCTGATCAAGTTCGATCACGACTTCATCGGGCGCGAAGCGCTCGAAAGGAAAGCCGCGGAGGGCAATCATCGCAGCAAGGTCACGCTCGTGTGGAACGACGAGGATGTCACGCGCGTCTATGCCTCGCTGTTCGGAACCGAGATTCCGTTCAAATATATGGACCTCCCCCGCGCTTCGTACGCCTTCCAGCAATGCGACGAGGTACGAAACCGCAATGGGGAAATGGTAGGGCTCTCCAAATATCTGGCTTATACCGTGAACGAAGCCAAGTTCCTCTCGGTCGCCGTCGTCAATGCCGACCACGCCGAGCCCGGCACGGAGGTGCTCATCACCTGGGGCGAACCGGACGGCGGATCGCGCAAGCCCGCGGTCGAGCGGCATCGGCAAACCACGGTGCGCGCGACCGTGGCGCCTGCGCCCTATGCAAGAACGGTGCAGACGATGAAGAACGCTCCGATGGTCAAGGAGCACGCCTGAACGGCGCGCCGGACGCGTGGCATTTCGCGGCGCCTTTTGAACGGTCCCGCGAGGGCAACCCGCGCCGCGCATCGACGACGAGAGGATTGAGGTGGACAGCGAGACAAACATCCGCACGGGCTTGCTGCAGCCGTGGCGCACCTCGCCTGCCAAGATCGTGGTCCTGTCGACATTCGGCACCGGCCTGGGGCTCAATACCGTGCCGGTGGCGACGTTCGGAGCATTCGTGCTGCCGCTTTCGCAGGAATTCGGCTGGAGCCGCGGCAACATCGCCTTCGCGATCACCATCTTCCAGATTTGCAATATTTTGGTCGCCCCGATCGCCGGCTGGCTGATCGATCGTGTCGGAGCCAGGCGGGTCCTGCTGCCGTCGATACTTCTCTTCGGCGCGGCGCTTATGTCGCTGTCGCTGATGTCCGGAGCAATCTGGCAGCTGTACGCCGGCTATTCGATCGTCTCGATCTTCGGCATCGGCACCGCATCTCCCACCTATGCGAAGCTGATCGTCAGCTGGTTCAAGGAACGGCGCGCGCTGGCCCTGGGTTTTGCCTTGACCGGGGTCGGCATTGGCATGTCCGTCCTGCCGATTCTGGTACAATCCGTGATCGACGGATGGGGCTGGCGCCCCGCCTTCGTCACAGTTGGCCTCGTGGTCATCGCGGGTACGTTTCCGGCCACGATGCTCTGGGCGTGGGATTCGCCGACCGCGCCGGCCACCCGGCGGGAGACAAGCGCCCCCGCGGCCGCGACAGACGCGTCCTTCGCGCACGCGGCACGCAGCAAGGCCTTCTTTCTGCTCCTTGCAGGCTTCGTGCTGCTTGGCGCGGTCAGCGGGTCGCTGACATCGCACATGATCCCGATCCTCGCCGAGCGTGGCATCGAGCCCTCCCATGGCGCGGTGCTGGCCGCCGCGCTTGGCGTGGCCGGCATCTTCGGACGTGTGATCGTCGGCTATCTGCTCGACCGGATCTTTGCACCGGCGCTGCTGGTGTTCCTGATCGTGTCGGCGTTTGCGGGAATGCTGCTGCTGATCCACCAACAGGGAGCCTGGCTGCTTCTTGGAATCGTCATTCTTGGTTTCACCACCGGCGGCGAAGGCGACTTCATGCCTTATCTGACCAGCCGCTATATCGGCATGCGCGCGTTCAGCCGGGTTCTGGGCTTCCTTTACTCGTCGTTCGTGGCCGGCATCGGGCTGGGGACGGTCTTGATGGGTTACAGCGAAAACACGACCGGTAGCTACGGGATGGCGCTGAACGTCTTGGCCGCGATCATCCTGGCGGCGGTCATCCCCTTCCTGTTCCTGGGTCGCTATCCGTCGGACCCGGGCGAAGAAGTCGCGCGAACTCCTGACCGGACAGCAACGCCGGCGGCCTTGTGAGCGCAGGTTCGCCCATTCGGCCGGTGAATATCCGATCGATTTAGAGGGATCGGGCCATGGACGTCAGATCACGGAAGCTGCCGGCTCCCACAGGATTCGCCTATCGCCAATGGGCAGTTCATCACATCCAAGATGTGCCAGCACGGTCCCGATCTCCTTGCGAAGAATGTCCGCCAGCAGGGCGCCGCCATGTGCAGGCCCCAACGCGGCCGACGCGTACAGCCAGGGTCTACCCAAAAAAACGAGGTCGGCACCCAATGCCAACGCTTTAACGATATCCGAACCATGGCGGATGCCGCTGTCCAGGAACACCCTGGTCGATGCCTTGAGCGCATTGCGAATATCGGAGACGATCTCGATCGTTGCGGCAACGCCGTCCAGCACCCGTCCACCGTGATTTGAGACCAGGACAGCTTCAGCACCGGCCGTTTCGGCACCAACAGCTTCCTCCGGCGTCATTATTCCTTTCACGATGAGCTTTCCGGCCCATTCCTGCCTCACATCGTGCAGCTTGGCCCAGTCCACCCGGGATGAGCCCAGGAACGAACTGGCGTTGGCCATTCCTTCTTTCGTCGGCAGTCCCGCCTGATAGGATTCGATATTTGCCAGGCGCGGACGCCCAGCCCGCAAAGTTGCCGCGAACCAGCGCGGATGAAGCAGAAAATCGACAAAATGCCGCGCCGCCGGGCGGAATTCCGGGTTCAATCCGTTCCGCAGGTCGCGCCGGCGCCGGCCGGACGTTGGGGTATCGACGGTAAGCACCAACGTGTCCACGCCTGCGTTCGCCGCGCGTCTCAGCAAGTTGCGGGTCAGGTCGCGGCTGTCGCCGGCGTACAGCTGAAACCACAGGCGCCCGTCGGCAAGGTCTGCGGCCGCTTCGATCGTGATGCTGGCAGCGGTGGAAAGGATATAGGGCATGCCGACGTCAGCAGACAATTTCGCGAGGGCGGCAGCCGTGCCCGGCCATACGAAGTCCGCCAGTCCGGTGGGCGCTATGCCGAACGGAACCGCATAGTCCGTTCCAAAGACACAAGCCTTTTGCGACGGGACCCCACTACCGCCGAGAGGGCGAGGAGCGAACCGGATCTGCTCGAAAGCCGCCTCGTTCCAAGCTGCGCTTCGCTCCCGCTCAGCGCCCCCTTCCACGAAGTCGTAGACAATATGCGGGAGACGCGACCGTGCACGGAGCCGCATATCGTCAACGCAGTGCATGGCGCTCCGCTTCACCAATAAACTTCTCGCGTAACGCCTCAGACTTCGAACAACTGTTGGGGCGTGGCATGCACGCGCTCCGCCTTCCCCTGTTCGGAAACGATGAAATTGTCGCACAGGAACACGAACATCTCCGGCGTGGCGATCGCCGGGTGACATGCCATGAACATCCCGGCATCGAGCACCATTTCCTCGTCCTTGCGGATCAGGGGGCGCTCGACCATGTCGTATCCCTGGCCGTGCGCATAGAGCCGTAGCTCCGGGCCAAATCCCGCCCGCTTCAAGAAGGCATCGTGCGCATCTGCGATCTCGCGGCAGCGCGCGCCGGGCACAAAACGCGCGACCGTGGCCTCCTGCGCTTCCTTTACGATCGCGAAGGTTTCACGATGCTGTGGCGTCGCGGGGCCCAAGACGATCTGCCGCGCCACCTCGCCGCAATAGCCCGACGGGCCCGACAGCTCGAGCAGGATGGTGAAATAGTCGCCCTTCTCCAGCACGCGGTTGAGACGCCGCCAGGGCCGCAACATGGCCGGCTTGCCCCAGGGTGCCGAACCTGCGGCCATCGTTCCCTGATGGGCACCGTGCAGCCGAAACTCGTGCTCGGCGAGCGCCACCAGGTCGACGTCGCGCATACCCGGCCGCACCGACTCGAGCAGCGTCTCGAACACCTTGTCCTGGATCCTGCACGCCTCGCGTATGTGGGCGAACTCCTCCGGGCTCTTCGCTGCCTTCAACCGGTCCAACACGTCGGTCTCGTCGCCGAAGTCCGCCTGCGGCAGCGACTCCGTGAGGTGCGACACGAAGCCGTGCGTCATGCCCGCCGACCGCACCAGGCCGATGCGCCGGCAACCGCGCCGCTTCAACTCCTCCGCCGCCAATTGCGCCTCGTAAAGGAGCGTGCCTGCGACCGATGCGAACGCAGCCGTCGATATCACCGTCTCCACCCCCGGCGTATCCGGACTCCACGGATCCACCGCCCGCCGGGCCGACAGCGCACCATGTTCGATCGTCACCATCGGCGTGTCGACGAAGAACAGCACGACTTTCATGTTCGATTGCGAGCCGAAGTCGCACAGCCACCGCGCGCAACCGCCGGACGGATCGTCGAAGGCCTGCACGATCAGCACGTCCAAATCGTGCGCGCGCATGTGCGACCGAACCGCCGCCCAGCGGCGCTCCAGCTCCGCCCGGTCCATGCGCGCGAAGGTCGTGTCCGCGAGGCCGTAAGGCGATTTGGCTGGGGCTAGTGTCTCGGTCAATGTCATCTTACCTGTCCTTCATTGGGCACAACGTATCACCGGTTCGCCCGGGATCGCGCGACGTTCTGCTGAACGTCCCTGGCATAAGGCGCCGGAGCAACCCGCGCGCGAACGGTCGTTTGCTCGTGCCGCTCGACCTGAGGCTTTCGCGAACCGCCACCCGGTTCCCCCCAGGTGATGACGACTTCCGAGCCGATCGCAGCCGCATCGCCGGGTTGCAGCATCGCCAAGGAAAAGACTTCGCCGTAGGGATTCTGATAAACGGCGTTGCGGGACACCCCTAGAAATTCTCCGCGGCGCGATCGAACCTCGTCAAACTGGGCCCACGCATAGCTTACGCGCGGAAACTCGATCGATTTGTAGCGTGGGCCGGCACCCCATTGCGACCTGATGACACGATGGACGTCGTCCTGGTCCCAAACCAGGGTGACCTTGTTCCGCTTCGCTTCGTCGGGCACTTTCATCAGCGCGTCCCGGCCATGGAAATCATGATCGAAGTTGATCAGTCTTCCGTAACCGTGATCGTAGGGCGTGGTGTAATAGTCGCCAATGTCCTTCGCTATGAAGCTTCCACCAAGTTCGGTGCCACTCTCGAAAGTCTTTGAGGGAAGAAAACGCCGATATGCCTCAAGCTCCGGATCGGTGAAGATCGCGGACACCGGATATCCCATCCAGCCGCTGTGCGCGTTGCTGTAATATGCGCTCATCCCCATCGGCGTGAGTTTGAACTCCTCGCCAACGTTCAGGATATAGGAACGGATTTCATCTTGTTCCTCGAAGGGGCCTGACAGTTCCACGGCAAAGCTGCCGGTCATCCCATGCCGGAGCGCGAAAACTTCACGATTGTCGATCCGAACCGTTCGAGTCCGGAAGAACGGGATATCCGTATCGCCCTTCTCCACCAATCGATCAAAGATGGCCTTGGCGTTCGGCCCTGCCAGTTCGAAGCGGTATCTGACACGCCGCCCTGTGGGATTGGTGTTAAAGGCGCTGTCGAGAAGCAGCTCCACATCGAAAGCGTCGACTTTGGCCCGATACTGAACCCAGTTTTGCGCCGGAGCGCCGCTGACGAGCTCGAAACTATCCTCTCCGTGGCGATAGAGGATGGCATCTCCGATCAGCCTGCCATTGGGCGCGCAGGCGATGAATTGCTTTCCTTGGTCCAGGGAGTAGTTTTCAAACGTGTTGATTGCCGTCGACTTGAGCAGCTTCAGGGCATCGGGGCCTTTGATGAACAGCGAAGGCATGTTGTAAGTCTGGTGCAGCAAAACGGCACTTTCCGCCGCCGCCGCCTGCTCGTCTCGCCAATTGGAGAAAGCCTCGGGGATGGGTTGAAGCGCCTCTGCCCTCGAAGAATGCGCCGCCTTCGTATCATTGTAAAAATAATCTATTAGATCGGGCGTACGATCGATGAAATCCTGAAAACTATCGGCGGCGTCCGTCACAATCCTGTCTCCGTAGTCAATGGTTTCTACCTTTCAAATCTTCGGTCGATATCGCGAAGATCTTCGATGCCCACGCTCATGAGGACGACCCGCTCGCGTAGCGACTTTGGGGCCGCGGCAGCCCGAGATTTTCGCGCAGCGTTCGGCCCTCATAGTCCGTTCGAAACAGCCCGCGCCGCCGGAGCTCCGGTACGAGCAGGGTGACGATGTCGTCGAAAGTG
This sequence comes from Allosphingosinicella sp., assembly GCA_035248285.1. Taxonomy (GTDB): domain Bacteria; phylum Pseudomonadota; class Alphaproteobacteria; order Sphingomonadales; family Sphingomonadaceae; genus Allosphingosinicella. The sequence continues at coordinate 41,070 of DATFHP010000014.1, forward strand.
GCTGGAAAAATCGCGGGCTGCAGATTGAAGCCGTCACAAGCGCCGCCGCGGAACCACTCCTCCATCATGTCGGCTACCTGCGACACCGATCCATGAATGGTGAGACCGGCAAGCGAGCCCGCGGTCTGGAGCGCGAGGTCCCGCACGCTGAGATTTTCGCGGCGCGACCGTTCGACCATCGTCTCCATTCCCGAGCGCGTCGCAGGCAAAACCCCAAGATCCTCCGGAAAAGGCTGATCGAGAGGAAACCGGCTCAGATCGATGCCGCCCATGCGCACCGATAATATGTTGAGCGCGACGGGAAGCGTGAGCAGCGCCTGAAGCTCTTCGAACTTCTCCTTGGCTTCCGCCTCGGTTCGGCCGAGCGTGACCGCAAGACCCGGCATCAATTTGACGTGCCGGGGATCGCGTCCGGCGCTGTCCGCATCGCCTTTCACTTCTTCGTACAGAGCGCGCGCACGATCAAAAGCCTGCGGCGACACGAACATCATCTCGGCGAAACGCGCTGCAAAGCTCTTCCCTGCGGTGGACGAGCCGGCCTGAACGAGGACAGGATAGCCCTGCGGCGGACGGGGCACGTTGAGCGGACCGCGGACATCGAAGAAGCGCCCGTGGTGGTCGAGCACATGGAGCTTGCTCATGTCCGAATAAATGCCGGATCCGCGATCGCGAACGAATGCGTCGTCCTCCCAGCTATCCCATAGGCCTTTGCATATCTCGACAAACTCAGCGGCGCGCTCGTACCGCAGATCATGTTCCGGATGTTCCGCATTGCCGAAATTCTCGGCTTCCCGCATCGTCGTGCCCGACGTCACGATGTTCCAGCCTGCCCGGCCCCCGCTCAGATGGTCGAGCGACGCGAATTTGCGGGCGATCTGATAGGGATAATTGTAGGTCGTCGATGCGGTCGCGATCAGGCCGATCCGGCTGGTAACGGATGCCAGTGCCGACAGAAGCGTCAGGGGCTCGAAGCCCGCGACATATTGCGCGACCCGGCCCACGACCTCGGCGGATCCGGCACGCATCCCCTGATTGTCCGCCAGAAAGATCGCGTCCAGCTTGGCCTCTTCGGCGCGACGCGCGATATCGATATAGTGTGAAAGATTTATCGCCGCGTCCGCGGTCGATCCGGGATGCCGCCAGGCGGCTTGATGGTGGCCGGTGGGATTGATGAACAGGCCAAGCCGCATCCGGTCGTCCATGACACTTCTCCACTCGATGAATCCGGGAAGGCTCCAATAGGCCGTCTGCCCCGAAACGCTGGGTGTCCGAGCCGCTTCGGCGAAAGACGGTTCTCACAACCCCATCGGTCTCACGCGATGCGCGGGCCGATGGCGACCGAATGTCCGTCCAGCCAGGGGAGGAGCATCCGCGGACGCCCCTCCCGATCACATCAGAAATCGACGCCCAATGTCACGCCGTAAGTCCGGGGAGGCTGATAGGATGCAAGCACGTTGAATGTGGAAGCCAGCAGCTGGTTGGCAACTGTTTCGTTCGTCAGATTCTTCACCCACAGCTGAGCATTGTACCGCTTCGACGGCGATACCCATCGCGCGGTGATGTTGACCATATCGTAGGCCTTCTGGCGCAGCAGATTATCGGGTTCGGCAAAATAGCCGCTGTTATGATAATAGACCGCATTCAAGCCCAACTCGCCAAATGTGGTATCGGTGTGCAAATCCCCACCCAGATTGAAGGTGAATTTCGGAGCATTGGTGGCACGATTTCCCGACAAATCCACATTGAATTGTTGAGTGAAACCTCCACCGGCCTTCGGGATCGCCCTGATACCCTTGGGAAAATCGGTGTATTTCGAATGGAGAAGCTGAATACCGGCGTTCAAAGTAAGATATTCATTGGCGACGGCGTCGAGATCTCCATCCAAGCCGTAAATCTCAGCGGCTGCGCCGTTGGTTATTCCCTGTGCAATGCCCGTGGAATAATTTACCTGCACATTCTTATAGTCATAGTGGAAACCTGACAGATTGAGGCGGATCCTCCGATCCGCGAGCTCCGACTTCAACCCAACCTCGAATGCCTTGATAGACTCTGGATCAAAAGGCACGTCCGCGTAGAAGCTCGGATTGAAACCGCCGCTCTTGAACCCTGTATTGTAAGAAGCATAGACGAGTATATCGTCATTGAACTTGTAGTCCACCACTGCTCTGACCGTCGCCTTCTTGAAAACGGCAGATTGTCGGATTGTGGCCCCGGGAATGACCGTATTGTTCACAAGGGTCGTGAGATCTCTCCCACGAATCTTCCTCTTCTCCCTCGTGTATCGCACGCCGCCGGTTACCGACAATCGATCGGTCAGTTCAAATCGACCCTCGGCATAACCGGCGATCGACGAAGTCTCCGTGTTCGCAAAAGTGTCTCTCACCTTTATCGATGTGGGAAGAGGTGCGAAGAAGCCGCCGCGAATGCTACGGTTCGGTGAGACTTTCGCGTGCTCGTCAAGATAGTAAAGACCCGCAGTCCAGGTGAATCGACCACCCTGGTCCGACTGAAGCTGCAGCTCCTGCGTGACGTAGGAGCTCTCGTTGGTATTGTCGGTCCCGACGAGCGGCTGCGGAGACGCATCGGCGTCGAATATGAACCTGTTTTTTGATTTCCGGTACGCCGTCAAGCTCATGAGATTGATCGACCCGAGATCCTGGTTGATCTTGACGCTCCCGCCGCCGCCCTTGACCGTCGTCCGCGGTTCCACGTTCGTGTTCGCGTCCCAATCACTCGTAAGCACGGTGGTGTAAAACTGCGTCGGGAAGCCACGGAATCGCGAGAAAGCGAACAGACTGGTATCGCGATCGAAATAGTCTCCGCTGATCCGGATCTGCGTGCTGTCGAAGTCTAGAAGCAATTTCCCCCGGACAGAAAAATCATGATTGTTCTTGTATACGTCGCGACCCGAAAAGACATTGGTGCCGTATCCTTTCCCCTGACTGCTATATTGTCCCGCCAGGCCGAGCGCCACATTCTGTGTAATGCCAGACGAAGCATAACCCTGTGCGCTGAACGTATCGTAATTGCCGTAGCTCACCTTCCCCGAGAACGTCGGATCCCGCGTAGGATCCTTGGTGATGACGTTGATGAGGCCGCCAGTCGCATTGCGCCCGAAAAGCGTGCCCTGCGGGCCTTTCAGAACCTCGATGCGCTGCACGTCCATGAACGTGAGGATCGAAGCGGGCGTGGACACCAGATAGACGCCATCGACATAGGTCGCCACGGGCGCCTCGAGGCCGATATTGCCTGCGGTGGAGCCGATGCCGCGGATGTAGGGCTTGAAGAAGCCCAGCCCCGCGACGCTGTTCACGCCGGGAGTCACCATGTTGAGATCGAGCGAGTTGGTGATAGCCTTGTTGGTCAGCTGCGCGCCGCTGAACGCAGTAACCGCTATCGGCACGTCCTGTAGATTTTGCGAGCGCCGCTGCGCCGTCACGACGATCTCATCGAGTGCGGCGCGCCCTTCGGCGCCCGCCTCCGCGCCCGGTCCGGCCGCGTTGGCCGTCGGCGTTTGGGCATGCGCTTCAACACCGAACAAACAAGCCGCGATCGCGCTCGACAAATAGAGATAGTTCCGCATCACATCCTCCCATTCTGTTTCGTTAGTCGCCGTAGCAAGTTTGCCTTAGTGCAACGGGCTGATCTTTATCATGCTTCGTTGCCGTCAACGTGGACCAATATCCTTTCAGTCGTTTTCATTTTACGCAGCGAAAATCTATGCGATAATAGAACGTCGTTCTAATCGGCCCTCCACCGACATTTTTGTGGTGAAGACAAAGCGATGTGAACGTGCCTTCTATTGGCGCGTGGGGGACCACACTTTACCAATCCTACGGCAAGGACATAAATCGGCAAATCAAGAGATTTGATTTCAGATATTCATCGTGTTTATGTTAACCCACGATGCCGGCCGAGATTTCTAACTCGGCTCGGAAATGCTCGGTGTTAGACAGACAACCTCCATCTTTCCCACATAGGAAACGTTCCATTCCATCCTGCTGCCAGCGCCCTGATCATCGATTATACTTTGGCGGATTTGGGAAAGCAGCTTTGCGCTCGCCAACCCTATCGCTCGTCGAACGTCATGTGCCGGCTGCGCGTTCGCGGATTTCGCGCGCGAGCGCCCCGAATCTTCCATTCAGCCTTGATTATGGCTAGATCGCTGATTGATGGCGTTGGACCGCGGCGCGTCCAACAGCTCGGGCTCACTTTTGTCGTCGAGCGGCTTCATCGCAGGCGCGCTTGATTGCGCGGAACCGCCCTGCCACTCACTGGTCTGCCGCCGATTGCTCAACAACGAGCTCGGCACGCGAATGGGACGATCCGATGCGGCTCAACAAGTTCGATCTCAATCTGCTCATCGTATTGGACGCATTGCTGGCGGAAGGCAGCGTCAGTCGCGCAGCACAACATCTGAACATGACGCAGCCCGCGGTCAGCAACGCGCTCAACCGCCTGAGGGATCACTTCCAGGACGATCTCCTCGTGCGCGCCGGATATGGCATGACTCCGACGCCGCTCGCCGAAAGCCTGAGGGCCCCGGTACAGGCGGCGCTCGCGGACATTCAGCCGATCGTAAGCCGTTCCACCTTCGATCCTCAAACGACAAATCGACGCTTCAACATCGCAGGAGTCGACTATCTTGCGCAGGTCTTCCTTGCCGCGGTGACGAGGCGGGTGATGTCCGAGGCTCCCGATGCTTCGGTGTCCATCGCGACCTTTTCTACCAACCTCGAGGAAGAAATGCGCCGGGGACGACTCGATTTGGCGGTGGTCTCGGAAATTCTCGTGACGCCGTCGCAGTCGAAGCGCCTTCTCTATACCGAGACATTCAGCTGTATCGCCTGGGAAGGCAATGGCGCCATCGGCGACGGCATCAGCATGGAGCAATTCCTGGGCATGCGTCACGTTGTCGTGCGCTATGCCGGTGCCGCGACCTTCCCGACGGCCGACAGAACCGCCCTTGCCTCGCTCGGCATTTCACCGTCGATCGCGATCGAGGTTCCGAGCTTCGCCTTGGTACCCGAGCATATCGTGGGAACGCCCTATATCGCGACCCTGCCAACCTCTTTCGCGCAGGCCCTCGCAAAACGGCTGCCCATCAAGGTCCTGACGCCGCCGGTACCGCTTCCCGCGGTATCGGAATATTTGATCTGGAGCCGCCACCGCGAGGCGGACAAGAGCGTGCTATGGCTTATCGAAAAGGTGCAAGAGACCGCACAGAGTTTTACCGGGGCACCCATCGCTCCCTAGAAAGTTCTTTGACCGCTGAACCCTACAATATGCGATAGCGCTCCACGACGCTCTCGTCCCACTCGAGCCCGGAGCCCGGCCTGTCGCTGACCTGGACGTAGCCGTCCGGCGCGGGAATGGGATCCAGCAACACCGACTGGAACCAGTCTTCATACTCGAGCCAGCTCGCCGTCGGCGTCGCCGTCATCAGCTGCGCGCTCACTTCGGGAAAGATATGGTTCGACACCAATTTCGAGTGCAGCTCTGCGATGACGGCCACCTGCCTCCAGCCCGTGACGCCGCCGATCTTGATGATGTCCGGCATCACATAGTCCGTCGATCCAGCGGCCACTGCCTTCATCAGGTCGGTCGGGCCCCACCAATTCTCGCCCGATTGGATGGGCGTTTGCGTCGCATCGGCGATGCGGGCGAGTTGTTGGTACTCGTCCGCCCGCACCGGCTCTTCGATCCAGGTCAGGCCTTCGCCGTCGAGCCGCCTGCAGCGCTCCAGGGCCTCGGTCAGGCTTAGAGACTGGTTATAGTCGGCCATGACCGCCAGATCCGGACCAACGGCGCTGCGCACCGAACGCAGCACCTCCAAATCTTCCTCGACCGTAGCATAGCCGATCTTGGCCTTTACGCCCCGGCGTCCGGCCTTGGCGAACGCCTCGGCCTGCCGCGCGCATTCGACCGCCCCATCATATCCGAGATTGGAATAAGCCCGCAAAGGCCGCGGCGCAGACCCGAGCAGCCGGGCCAGAGACATCTCCTTGTGTCGCGCCAACGCATCCCATACCGCCATGTCGATCGCGGAAACCGCGATGCCGACAAGACCCTGAGGGCCAAGCAGCCTGAAGTTCGCGGACAGTTTCGCGGCGATTTGCTGTGGAACGAGTTCCTCGCCAACCAAGAGCCTGTCCAGATTCTGAGTCAGCGTAGCGAGGGGCTTGAGGGCCAGCGTAAAATAGCTGAACACCATGCTGTGCCCGACCACTCCGGCGTCGGTGACGATGTCGGTGAGCACCAATGGCGCGATGTCGATGACGCCGCTGGCGGTCCGATGCGGGCGCGGCATGGGCGCCTCGACCGCACGAACGCGTAGCTCTGCGATATGTATAGAGTTGGGCATGGTGGACTCCTTACGAAATGACATCGGCCGCAAGATCTCGCCGCAAGGTGCGCGTCGCGAGAAAATAATGGAATGCAGCCCACAGATAGAACAGGGCGCACACGGACAAAGCCGATTGCAAACCTACCCTCGACGCCGCGGAACAGGCCTGCGCCACTGCCGCGGCTTCCCCCGGCCCGCAGACCGCAAGATAATTGTCGGCGCCGAATGCCCGGGCAGCGAAAGCATCGCTCGTCCATCCCATGAACAGCGGGCCCCCGCCCGTGCCGAGGAGATTGTTGCCCAGCATGAGAATGGCCACCGCCGTAGCGCGCATTCGTGACGGGACCATGTTCTGGCTGAGGCTGAAAGTCGGGCTGAGGTAAAACAATGCGCAAATGGTGCCCAACAGGACCAACGCGCCGGCGATCGGCCAGGATGGCTGGTGAAAGGCCAGGATGAACGCCGGCGCGGCCACCAGCAGCCCAAGCGCCGGCGCCCAGCCGTACCAGCGTTGATCCATGCGGCCCAACCGGCCCGTAAGAATCCCGCCGCCCGCGGTTCCGAATATGGCCGACAGGCCCTGGATGACACCGATGATCAAGCCAATCTGCGACAGCTTGAGGCCATATTGGCGCACGAGGAAGGGCGACAGGAAAAGCGCAATGCCGTTGGTGGCGAAACCGACGAGAGCGAAGCCCGCCGCAGCGTGCCAATAGGCCTTTTTCACCAACAGGGTGCGCAGGACCATGCGGATGTTCGGCGCTTCCCCTTTCCGGGTATCGGCAGGATCGAAGGCTCCTCGCGTCGGTTCCCTGACAGTGGCGGAAAGGACCAATGCCAGCAGCAATCCCGGGACCCCCACGGCGACGAAGGCCGCTCTCCAGCCGAAGCTTTGCGCCACCCAACCGGCAATGAATGCGCCGATCATGCTGCCGATGGCGGCGCCGGAGGCCACCACGGAAATGATCGTCGCGCGCCGATGCTGCGGATAGCGGTCCGAGAGAAGGGAAAAGGTGGCGGGGGAACAGCCCGCCTCGCCAACGCCTACGCCCATCCGCAGAACGAACAGCTGCCAAAAGCTCGCCGCCAGACCGCAAAGGGCGGTCATCAAGGACCAAAGCGAAAGGCAAATCGTTATCACGGCCACGCGACTTCGCCGCTCGGCAATCCTGGCAATGGGAATGCTTGCCACCGCGAAGAACAGCGCAAAAGCGAGCCCGCCCAAAAGGCCGAGCTGCGTATCGCTGAGCCCCAGCTCCAGCTTGATCGGCTGCGCGACGAGACCGAGGACGCCGCGGTCGACGAAGCTTGACCCCGAAACCGCCATCAGCAGCAGGATGGTCCACACGGCCGCGCAGCGAGATTTGTCCATCGCGGTGCCTCTGGTCAGCTCATTGGCGATGAATCAAAGCAACGGATGGCTGTTGTGAAGGTCGAGCCTCTTATTTCTGGTTTCATCCAGTCCGAATCGGAAGAAAGTGTCGCGCCAGAACTCGACAGCCATGGCAGCCTGGATGAAGCTCGCCAGAAGGTACCAGCAATTCTTGGCTTCCGCTGGCAAATCGTCGATCGAAAACCGATCGATATAACCTAGCAGGTCCGGCACCCGCGGCGTCAGCTCGTCATAAAATTCCCTGGCCTCCGGAAGCGTCGCTGTCATGCGACGCTTAACGCGTTGGCCGTCCGTTGGAAGGATCCAGTCCCTGAATTTACTTTCCAAATCCGAAAATTGGTCAGGCAAAAGACTCATACCGCATGCTCTTTGTTATGTTCCATTCGGTCTATACCAATGCCGATCTGATCCTGGTATACCTTATGGAAAAATCTAAGCAACACTTCGGAGTCGTGCAGCCACATTTCCTTTCCAACACCAGAGTCTAGACTTCTTTGAGTTTCTTCAGATACTCTGAAGTCTTCACTAACGATATATCTGTTGTGTTGGAGGAACGTTTCTCGCGCAAAGAGTTCGCCCGCCGATTTCGGCTGCGGATAGTACATGGTGATACGAACTTTGCTCGTATTCACATCTACAGGCCAGAAAATGTAGGTGTGGTAATGATCCCGCGCCATCATAAGAAGCATATTGGGCCATATGAAGTAAATGTCGAAGACCCAATCGTCCACGTCGAACGGATCGCATCCGGCAGGCGGCGGCAAGTCCGTATGATGCAGGCTGCCCCCGCTGGGAAGCAGCTTGGTCGATTGCGCCATCAAGCCGAACGCTCCCGGAGCATTGACCGGACGCGTCTTGATTCGTGCCACCGAGTTCATCCGGTGCCGGTTCCACATCCTGATCGCGGCGGCCTTGTTGCTGGGGTTCTCGGGAATGTCGATCTTCGCGTACGGCGAGCCCAGGCCGGCCCGGTGCAGCCAAATGGCGTGATAGGCCTCCGCATTGCCGTCGTTCAGATTCTTCCAGTTGGTAGCCAGAGGAATCTCGCTATGGACGGCCGCCGACAGGCGCTCGAAGTCGTATCCATCGGTGAGGCGAGGGATCTCCTCGAGAAATTCGATCAGACCCTGTTCCGGATTCGGATCAAGATTGACGAAGATAAAGCCGTTCCAGGTATCGACATGCACCGGCGCGAGCGCGCAGGCCTTTCGGTCGAGGCCGAGGAAGCCGGCCTCGTCGATCATGCTGCGAAGCTCGCCCTGCCGGTTGTACGTCCAACCGTGGTAATTGCAGACGAATGCACCACCGGAGCCGCGCTCCTCCCACACCAACTTGTTAAGGCGGTGCTTGCACTGGTTGTGGAAACCGCGGACCGTGGCGCCGGCATCATCGCGCACAAGCAGGATCGATGCCTTCAGCACCTCAATCTCTCGCACGATGAACCCCTTGCCCGGCGGGATCTCCTCAACCCTGCCTACCAGCAGCCAAGACTTCGAGAAGATTCGACTCTTCTCCAGCTCATGGTATCGAGGTTCGAAATAAGGCCGCGCATCCACCGGGCCAGTGCCCAGCCCCTCCTGACCTTCGATCGTCGGCTCCTGATCGGCGGCGATTTCTGCATCCGAAGGCATGGTGAAATCCTCATCAACCCGCTGTAGGGCGGTGAAATAGACGCGCGAACTATGTCCAAATAATATGACACAGTCCAGAGTGAATCGCCGCTCTATACTCAAATATCATCTATAGAAGTTTTGAAATGACGAAATTAGATTCGTGAATACTAGAAATCACAAGAGTTGATTTGAGGCTCGCTTCTCCGGTGCTACCGTTGTGCGGGAACATGGGGGCTGGTATCCACAAAGGCGTCCGTCGAAAGGGCGGCCCGCTTTCCGTCGCCTGGTGCCGGTGAGCATTCTGCAATGAGGCGGCCCGCATCGAGCGCCGGACGAAGGCGGCGCGAACAGCGTGCGGAGTTCAAGGTTTGAAGGACAAGCGCATGGCAGCCGCGCCGGGCACCGGACCTCCTTCCGCCCGCACCCCGGCATCGCAAACGGGGGCGTTCAGCACGCGCTATCGCGGCTGGCTGCTGTTTCTGCTCATCCTCGTCTATGCGGCGAATATCATGGATCGCGGCGTCGTCGGCCTGCTTGGCCAAGCGATCAAGATCGATCTCCACCTCAGCGACACCCAATTGGGCCTGCTCGGAGGATTCGCATTCTCGCTTTTCTACACCGTGGCCGGCATTCCCTTGGCGCGCTTGGCCGACCGATCGAGCCGCGTCGACATCATCAGTCTTTGCCTGGTGATCTGGTCGGCCATGACGGCAATCTGCGGCCTGGCGATGAGCTACGTGCAGCTGTTCCTGTCCAGGATCGTCGTGGGGATCGGCGAAGCCGGTTGTTCTCCCGCCGCCTACTCGCTTCTGTCCGACCATTACCCGCCCCAGCGCCGGACGAGCGCATTCGCAATTTTCGGCCTCGGTGTGCCGATCGGCGGAACGCTGGGAGCAATATTGGGCGGCTGGGCGGCGCAGACCTACGGCTGGAGGGCGGCCTTCGTTTTCGTCGGCACGCCCGGCATCCTGGTCGCGCTTCTGGTCAAGCTCACCCTGAGAGAACCGGCGCGCGGGCGGTTCGATCCTCCGACGTCGGCCGAACCAACGCCGTTGCGCGCGGTGATCAGGACGCTGAAGGGCAAGCCCGCATTCTGGCATCTGGCCGCCGGATCCACATTGGTCGGCTTCGTGACCTATGGAATATCCATGTTCACGCCGATCTTTCTGCTTCGCCAATATCAGCTGAACTATGCCCAGCTTGGGCTCTTGCAGGGCTTCATGTTCGGTGTCGCCACGGCCATCGGCACCTTGGGAGGCGGCTTGCTGGCCGACCGGGCGGCGGTCACCGACAAGAGATGGTATGTGTGGGTGCCGGCGGCGAGCATGACCGCCGCCGTACCGATGTTCATTCTGGCATTCCTGCAGACGAACTGGGTCGTCGGCGTGCTGCTATTGACGATCTCGCTTGTGTTCAGCTTCGCCTTTTTGAGCCCGACTATCGGCGTGAGCCAGAACATGGTGCCGGCCAGAATGCGGGCGTCGACCTTTGCGCTGCTGATGATCGGCTCCAATCTCGTCGGAGCCGGCGGCGGTCCGCTCTTCATGGGCTTGTTGAGCGATCGATTTGGACGCCACACTTTTGGCGCTGCCAATTATGTGGAGATCTGCAAGCTTGCCGGAGAAGGAAATTCCTTGAGCGTCGCGATGAAGGCCAGTTGCGCCGAGGCCGCGCGCGCGGGGGTGCAGTTTGCGCTGATTGCCCTTACCCTCTTCTACCTCTGGGCGGTCGCTCATTATTTGCTCGCAGGGAAAAGCCTGCGCCGGGACCTCGTCGACTAGCCTGCGTCAGCTCCATATCGACATGATCGCCCGAACCGCGGCGACTAGCGCGAGCGGCTGGTCCACCATGACATTATGTCCCGCCTCCGGCAGGATCATTTGAGGCACATGATCGGGAATGCCCCAGTCCTTTGCGCCGGCGCCCCCGGCGGTCAGTGCCGACGAGGCGCCGAAGACCAGCGCCATCTTCGACGATGCCGAGGCCAGGGCGGGCAGGATCGGTTCATGGCTCATGTGCCGCCAGAATTCGTGATCGCCCTTCCACATCCAGCCATCCTCGGTCCGCCGGACCGATTTGCGGGCAATATAATCGATGACGTAGAGGTTTGGGGAATCGCCCGCGAGACGAAACCGATCCAGCGCCATTCTTTCGGTGGCATAGGCGCGCGGGGGCTTCTTTTCGACGGGGGCGGGTGGTGCCGCCGAATAGTGCAGCGGCGGATCGAGGAGAATGGCGCCATGGACCATCTCCGGATGTCTGACGGCGGCCAAAAGCGCCGGACAAGCCCCGTAGGAATGCGCGACGATGAACGCCTGGTCCGATCGCTGCCCGCTTCCCAATGCTGCCAACGCCGCCAGCGCCTCTCTCATATGCTGAGAATAGGAATATTGCGCCCGCCATGCCGAGTTCCCCAGGCCGGAAAAGGATAGCGCGCCCACGCGGCAATCCTCGGCGAAATAGGGCGCCACGAAGCTCCACCAATCCGCGTGCGCTCCACCGCCGGGCAGGAACAACAGGCTGCGTCCGCTCGCCGCCCCCCATCGCAGCAACTCGAGTTCGGCGCCTTCGACCGCCAGGGTCGTGCGCTCAGGCCGGCGCGCGATTGCCTTCTCGAACCATTCCGGCCCCTCGCGCGCGCAGTCGCCGAGCGCCGCAAGGGGACCCAATTTCGGTGCAGCGGTTTCCCCAGCCACTTTTCGCCTTCACTGTCGGCAAATGGAGTTCATTCCGGATTCTAGGTTGATTGGAAGTGTCAGTCCAGTTCTACCGGGTGTCTATAGTAACCATAACGAATATTGATAAATCCCTCCGCAATTTGAAGATTACAAAGCGACAATTGTAACCTAGAAATCGATATGCTTTAGCAGGATCATCACAGCATTGCGGATAAGAGAGTAAACGAATGTCAGCGGCAAAAACGGCCTATGCCGGATCCCCCGAACAGCATGCGGCGGCGGATCCTGAGCGGGTTGCACTCCTTCAGGACGACCTTCGAATCAGCCGGGGCGAATGGAACGACCTGGCTGATCGGCTCGCATACGGGCTGCGCCAAATCGGCATCAGCGCGGATCAGCGCGTCGCGGTTCGAACGACGACTCGTTACGAATGGTTCGTCATCCACGCGGCCCTGTCGAAAATCGGCGCCGCGATGGTCGCGATCAACGCTCGCGCGACGCGGGATGAAATCGCCTATCTGCTGCAAGACAGCGAACCGACCGCTTTCATTCTTGACGATCCCGAACCCGACGACGTCTTGTCCGTCTGGCCGCACGCCGGATCAGCGCCGTTGCTCACCTTTGGTGGGCCGAGCGGCTTCGGAGGCGCCGTGTACGAGGAGGTGGTCGCAGGGCCGGTCCGAGAGCGATTCTACGCCGCGTCTCCCGCCGAGATGATCGTCTATACGTCCGGCACCACCGGCCGACCGAAAGGGGTGGCGAGAAACCGCCAGATGCTCGAGCAGAATGCGGAAGCGCTGCAGGCGTTGGAACGGCACAGAGTGTCGATGATGCCGATGTCAGAAGCGACGCGGGGCATGCTGATGCACCCGATGCACCATTTGGCGGGAGCCCAGACTTGCCTGCAAATCCTGCGCGGCGGAGGCTCGGTGGTGGTGCAGCGCCGGTTCGACCCCGAAGCCACATTGGCCCTGATCCAAAGGCATTGCGTCACCTTCGTGATGGCCGTGCCCACCATGCTGCACAGAATAAGGGCCCTGCCCAAGCAGGTGACCGACGCCTACGACAGGTCCTGCCTCAAGATGATGCTTGTCGGTGCCGCCGCCGTGCCCTTTCCGCTCAAACTGTGGATCGCCGAATTTTTTCCATCCTGCGCGGTGATCGATGGCTATGGAACAAGCGAAGTGGGGATGCTGAGCTACCTGCTCGCGGATGAACAATTGTCGCGGCCGGGATCGGTCGGCCGAATCCAGCCCCACGTCGAAGTAAAGATCATCGGCGAGGACGGGCAGATCCTGGGCCCGGGCGAGGTCGGCGAGATCTGCGCCAAGACGCCTTCGATGATAGACCGGTATCTCAACAGGCCGCCGATGGGCGCGGACGACATGACCGCCGATGGCTTCTATCGCACCGGCGATGGCGGCTACATCGATGCCGACGGATATCTCTATCTGACGGATCGCATGAAGGACTTCGTAGTTTCGGGCGGGACCAACATCTATCCAGCCGAAATCGAAAGCGTCCTGATCGCCCATCCGGCCGTCATCGACGCCGCGATCATCGGCGTGCCGAACGAGGAGTTCGGCGAGGAGCTTTTGGCTTTTTGCGAATTGCGTCCGGGCGAAGACCCATCCGAAGCGGAGCTGATCGAATTCTGCCGGACAAAGCTCGCGGGCTACAAGGTCCCGCGCCGGTTCGAATTCGTTCCGAACCTTCCGCGCAACGCGGCGGGCAAGGTCACCAAGAATGTGCTGCGCGGTCCCTTCTGGGAAGGGAGAGAGCGTCGTGTCTGAAGAACATCCGGACGGGCGGCAAGGGCCGCTCGTGGGTATCAAGGTTCTGGAATTCGCCGGCCTCGGGCCGACACCCTATTGCGGAATGCTGCTGTCGGATCTTGGCGCGGACGTGGTGCGCATCGATCGCGATCATGCGCCCAGAAACCGCTTCGATGTGCTCGGCCGTGGGCGCCGGTCGATTGCGTTGGATCTCAAGAATGAGGCCGATGTGGCGACCGCACGAGGGCTCGCAGCGAGGGCCGACATTCTAATCGAGGGCTTTCGGCCCGGAGTGATGGAACGCCTTGGATTGGGACCGGACGTTCTCATGGAAGCCAATGCGGCGCTCGTCTACGGAAGGATGACGGGATGGGGCCAGACCGGTCCCTTGGCGAACGCCGCCGGTCATGACATCAATTATATCGCCATCTCCGGCGCGCTCCATGCCATCGGAACGCCAGACACCCCCGTCCCGCCGCTGAACCTGGTCGGCGACATGGGGGGCGGCGGGCTCTTTCTCGCGTTCGGAGTTCTGGCCGCGCACCTGGAGGCCAAGAAGAGCGGCTCCGGGCAGGTCGTCGATTGCGCCATGGTGGAAGGCGCCGCATCGCTGATGTCCATGTTCTACGGCCTGCGTGCGCAGGGAAGTTGGTCAAACGCACGTGGCGAGAACATGGGCGATGGCGGTTCGCACTTCTACAATAGCTATCGGTGCGCCGATGGAGAATGGATCGCGGTGGGTGCCATCGAACCCAAATTCTATGCGCAATTGGTGCAGGCCATCGGGTTGGATGCACCTCCCCCGCAGATGAACGAGCACGCCTGGCCTCAAGCCAAGATGACCCTGGCCGAGGTGTTCCGCCAGAAGACACGCGAAGAATGGTGCGTCGCACTCGAAGGCACGGACGTTTGCTTTGCGCCTGTGCTGAACATGGAGGAAGCGCCGCGCCATCGGCAGAATCTGGCGCGCCGATCCTTCGTCGAAATCGATGGCGTCGTGCAGCCTGCCCCGACGCCCAAGTTTTCCCGCAGTCCCGGTCGGATTGTTCAAACCCGAGAAGCCAGTGCCGACGCGATGCAAGCAATCCTGAAGGATTGGGGCGTGATCTGACCTAAGCAGTCTTGGCCAGCGCGGGATCGGGCATCAGGCGATCTGCATTTTGGCAAAGGATCTGAGCCAATTCATCGGGCCTCAGGCTCGAATCCCGCAGCCGTTCCAATTGGGGAGCGATAGGAACATAAGGGAAGTCGCTGCCAAACAGTATCTGGCTCGCCGGCACCATCGCCCGCACGCCAGGCAGCGACGGGGCATGCGTAACGTTCGCCGTGTCGTAGTAGAGGCGCTGAAGCTCCTTCATCGGGCCGTCGGGAACGAGCTTTGCAATGTCGGGAAGCGATTCGGCATAGCGGCAAAGCCGTCCCGCCACCATCGGAAGCGTTCCACCGCCATGGGAGAAGAGCCACTTTATATTGCGGGTTCTGGACAACGTTCCGCTGAGGAGAAGGCTGAAAATGGTTCGCGTGGTATCGAACAGATATTCGAGCAATTCGTTCGGCAACTCCTTCACATGCCTGTCACACACGCAGGTGGTGGGGTGCAAATAGACGACCGTGCCGCGCCGGTTGAGTTCCGCATAAACCGGCTGGAAATCCTCCTCGCCGAGATAGCGTTTGTCATAGCTCGTCGTAAGGACGACGCCGTCCGCCTTGAGCACATCGAGCGCATAAGCGATCTCCGCCAAGCTCCCCTCGACATCCGGCAGCGGAATCGTCGCGAAAAAGCCGAAGCGATCCGGATGCTTGCGCACGACGTCCGCTGCGAACTCGTTGACCTCGCGCGCCAGGCCGCGCGCTTCCACCGCATCGCCAAACCAGGTACCGCTCCAAAGCGACAGGATCGCCCGGGTCACCCCTGCTCCGTCCATCACTTCCAGCGACTTTTCCGGAGTCCAGGACAGGTCCGTAAAGCTCCCCGCCCCCGCCCGCAGCGTGCTACCCTTCTTCGCCGCGAAAGTGGGCGACATCAGATGATGATGCGTATCGACGACGCGGCCGCCATTCGAGGAAGTCGTCGATGCACTTTCGGAGAGGGAGCCAGCCGTGCCGATCCCTGCCGCGCCAACCGCCATAATCATCTCCTTCGATCCATCATGAACACGTCCTCCTTTACAAGGCAAGAAATCAAATCAACTCTTGTTATTTCTTCTATTCACAAATCTAATTTGATTGCTTCAAATCGTGTATAAATGATATTTGGGTTCAGACTGCGGATTCACTATGGATCGGTCACATTGTAACGCCGTCCTATCCTATGGAAGGCAAGAATGAGGTGGCCATTGAGCCGGGCCGCCGCCGCGGTTATCAGCAGCCGGGTTATAGAGCCGGGCGGGGAATCGAACAGCCAACGCGGATGCTGCGGCCTGCTCGACAGCATGATAGGAAGAACGTCTCATGAAGGAATTTCGGTTTGACGGCCGCGTTGCCGTGGTCACTGGCGCCGGCGGAAACCCGGGGCTGGGGCGCGCTTATGCTTTGCTGCTCGCCTCGCGCGGCGCGAAAGTCCTCGTCAACGATTATGGTGTCGGGCCCGATGGCCGCGGCGCCATCGGAGGCGGACCGGACGATGTCGTCCGCGAGATCATCGCCGCCGGCGGCGAGGCGCTGGCAAACCGGGACAGTGTCGCGACCCGCGACGGCGCCGAGAACATAATCCGCACTGCAACCGACGCCTGGGGCCAAGTCGACATCGTCATAAACAATGCGGGAATCGCCCCGTTCGCGCTGTTTCAGGACATCTCCGACAGCGACATCGAACGCGTCATAGGCGTGCATTTGATGGGCACGATCTGGATGTGCCGCGCAGCCTGGAAAATCATGGCCCCGCGACAGTACGGGCGCATCGTCAACGTGTCGTCTCCGGTGGGCCTGGCGGGGCTCACCCACCAATCCATCTACTCCGGCGCGAAATTGGGCATCGTGGGCCTGACACGGGTTCTGGCTTCGGAAGGACGGTCGCACGGCATCAAGGTCAACGCCATCATGCCGACGGCGAACACGCTGGCGTGGGAAACGATGTTGGAGTCGGATTTCAGCGAGCGGGCGAAGCAGCAGGGCTTTTTTCCCGAAGTCGTCGCGCCGGTCGTAGGGTGGCTCGCGCACGAGCATTGCCCCATCTCGGGAACGACGCTGGCGACGGGCGGCGGAGCGATCCAGGAGATCATCGTTTCGCAGACCAAGGGCACACCGCCCGATCCCGAACTCACGATCGAGAAGGTCGATAGTCGGCTCGAAGCGATATCGGACCGAGCGGACTCGATTGAATTCGTGGTCCCCACCGAGGACTCGCCCCTGATCTTCACACCGAAGCCCTATGACTCGAGTCCGCGCAGCTAGGTTGGCTCGCCGGCGTTGCCAACACTCCGGCATAGGCGCTGCGAAGTTCAGGTCTTCGCCGCTTTCGGATCCCAGGATTCAACATCGGCGGCTTCGGCAGGCCAGGCGTTTCGCGACCGTCCGGTGACCAACCAGACGAATGCGGCGGAGACGATGCACGGAACTACCGCGGTTAGAAAGATCGTGGAACTCGGCAGCTTCGCGGCCACCATCAATCCGATCAGCATGGGGCCGACCAACTGACCGAATCTGCCGGCACCCATTGCCCATCCGATCCCTGTCGATCGCAAATGCGTGGGATAGAGCGCCGCGGCGATCGGCAATAATCCGTTCGATGCCCCGGCGAGCAAGACGCCGCAGAAAAATGCAATTACGCAAAGCGCCAAGGGCGACCAGATGAGAAATCCGAAGGAACCGAGGCAGATGGCCCCGACAAGAAAGGCCGGCACGATAACCCGTTTCGCCCCGAACCTATCGACCAGATAGCCAGAGAAGGCCGTTCCGACGAAACCGCCCAGGAAGTGTATGGCGAAGATGAGCGTAGCCACCGACAAAGGCATGCCGGTTTCCCGCAGCAACGACGGTCCCCAAAGGACCACCGACAACACGACCATGAAGCCGAGAAAGAACGGGACCCAAAGCAACAATGTGACGCGAAACTGCTTCGCCCCCAGCATCTGCTTCAAAACGGACGAGCTCGGTTTCAAGACGCCATGATTGTGGGGGTCAGGATCGGACGCAAATTGATCAGGTTGATCGCGGTTTCGCCGGCTGGCCAGATATTGGGCGGATTCGGGCACCCAAAGCGCGATGGCGATACAGGCGAAAGCCGGAGCAATGCCGCCGGCCAAAAAGACGGACTGCCAGCCAAATCGGGAAACCAGGATGGAGGCCGCCAGCCCTCCCACGAACCCGCCCAACGGGAAGGCTGCAAACATGGCTGTCATCGACCAAGCCTTGAACCTCTTCGGCGCATATTCCGATACCAGCGCCAAGGACGTCGGAACGGCACCGCCGAGCCCCAATCCCGTGAGGAAGCGCACGAACATGAGTTCGGTCGTCGAGGTTACGAATACGGTGCCGAGCGAGAAGGTCGCGAACGCCGCACAGGCGATCACGAGCAGCCAGCGTCGGCCGAAATAGTCTCCCAACGGACCGAAGAGAAAGGCGCCGGACGCCGCTCCGGCAAGGCCGATCGAGAAGATGATACCGAACGACGCGAGCGATGCATGTGTAGCCTGGGCCAAAAGCGGAGCGACGTACCCGATCGCCTGGGTGTCGAACCCGTCAAAGAACATGACGAACGAACAGATCAGGAAAATTCTGATTTGGACCAAATTAAGGAGCGACTCGTCCACCGAAGCGACATCTTCCGACCCCGTCATTGCCCCTCCATTTCCTTGCGAGCGGACTGCACTTTTAAACGCGCTCATGCCGATTGGACATCGAGAAACGGGCCCAGGCCCGAAGGTGACGGCTTGGAATGATTCCAAATCCTCACAGTTGACGGGCGAGATTCGCGCCGCGCGTGGAATCGGCAACAACGTAGCGCCGCGCCAGCCAATAGAGCGCGGCTATGACCGGGACCAGCAGAGATGTGCAGACGAGCGCGTAGCGGAGGCCGAGAGCAGGGCCGAAACCAGCGCGATTCAGGACATCGGAAGCCACGCCCGCGAAGAGCGGCCCCAACCCTGCCCCGATCAGGTTCATGATCAATAGCGAGATCGCTGCCGCCATGGCGCGCGACTGCGGCGGAGCGACGGATTGGACGACGGAATAGGTCGGCCCGACGGGCAGCAACCCCAGCGCCGAGCCAATTGCCCAGAGCAGCAGGGCCAGGGCCGGGGTTCCGGTCAAAAAAGCGGCAAGCCAGACAGGCCCGGACAACAATACCGCCAATGCCGGCGCGGTGAGCGCTCCCCGCTCGTCCTTCCGTCCGCCATAAGCGGACGCGATGCCGCCGAGGAGCATGCCGGCCGCGCCGAAGACCCCGACCGCCAGACCCAGTGCGATCCCGAGAAAGCCGATCGGCTCGACTGTGATGCCGAGGAATTGCCCCAGGCGCACCGCAAGTTTGCCGATGCCCTCGGCGTGGTTGCGAAGGAAGAAGGGTGCCCCGAAGGTTTGAATGGCAGAGAAGATGAAAGTGTTCCCGCCCGCTGCCAAGGCGACCAGCCAGAAGCTCGGCCGGGTTTTCAATTGCGCCAATGTTTTGCGGAGCGTCTGGCCTTCGGTTGGCGCGGCCATTGGGCCGACTTTCGCGCGCGGCTCGCGCAACGTCAGCACCGTCACGAGCGACAATATGATGCCGGGCGCCCCTGCGAGCACCAGCACCGCGCGCCATCCCAAATGTTGCGCGACGAGACCGCCTATCGCCAGCCCGATCACCACCCCGAGTGGCGCACCCATGGCATAGACAGAAAGAGCAAAGGGCCGTTTTTCCTTCGGAACATAGTCGTTGATCAGAGACAAAGCGGCCGGGCTGCAACCGGCTTCGCCGACGCCGACGCCGATCCGCAGCAGCACGAGGTGAACGAAATTCTGCGACAAGGCGCAAAGCGCGGTGAAGAGCGACCAAATCGCCAGGCAGATGCTGATGATCCTGCCCCTGTGATAGCGGTCGGCGAGATGCGCGATCGGAATGCTGAGGACGGTGTAGAAGAGCGCGAAGGCCAAGCCGGTCATTATTCCGATCTGCCAATCGGCAAGGCCGAGTTCCCGCTTTATCGGCTCGGCAAGAATGGTGATGATCTGCCGGTCGACGGAGTTGAAGATGTAGATGAGGAGAAGGAGCGCAAGGACGTAGCCGCGGTAGGCGGCAGAAGCCTGTCTCATCGTCCGCCGGCCGTCTGAAAGATCCCCGTCAAGATCCCATCCTTCTCAAAGGCAAGAGTCCGCGAGATTCGACAATCAGGATTGCCGAAACCAACGGGCGACATCCGAAGCCGCGCCGGCCCAGATTGCCAAGCGTTCGCACGCGGCGACCGCGTCTCGACAACAAAGCATTCCTCAGGCCACGGGGACGCGCATCCGCGCGCGCCCCCAGGACCATTGCCGACAGATTCCGCACGTCGGCTAAGCGACCGCGTCCAATCAGAACTTATAGCCTGCCCTGACACCGTAGGTTCGCGGCGCGCCCGGCAAAGCCTGCTCATATCCGCCCGGGTTGCCGCCGGCCGAAATGGTCACGTAATATTTCTCCTTGGTGATATTCCGCGCCCACAGTCCGAGGCTGATGTGATCGCCCGGGAAGGTATATGTCGCCGATGCATCGAGCAACCCATAGGGGCGCTGCGAAGTCGAGCGGATATTGTCGGGTCCGGAATACCAACGGCTGGTGTATCCATAATTCACGTCGAGACCGAGGCTGCCATCCCCGATCGGGGTTTTGTAATTCGCGCCCAGATTGAACGTGAAATCAGGAGCATAGGGCAGCTTGTTACCCTTTGCGCTGCCGATCACCTTCACGGTGCCGCCGCCACTGAGGCCGTCCGCGGAGACGGGTTGCGGCAGGAAGAATCCGGCATCCGGATAGGAGGTGAACTCGGAATGAAGCAGGCTTGCGCCGCCGAACAGCGTCAGGTGGCTGCCAAGCTTGGCGGTGAGATCGAGGTCCACGCCATATACTTCGGCAGCCGCCCCATTCTGCAGAATGGCGGATGTCGGCGTGAAAACGGTGACCTGAAGATTCTTGTACTTATAGTAGAAGCCGGCAATGTTGAGCCGCAGCTTGCGGTCGAGCAGGTCCGTCTTCAGTCCAGCCTCATAGGCATCCAGGACCTCGGGTTGGATGGGAGCGCCGCCCGGCGGGATCGAATTGTAGAGGCCGCTCTTGAAGCCTCGATTGTAGGAGGCATAAGCGAGGACCTCGGGCGTCACCTGCTGGTCGAACGCAATACGCCACGTCAGCTTGCGGAAGGTCTTATGCGCGTCCTGAACGGGGTTCGGGATCGTAATACCCCCGAAAGCGGGCAACAGATGGAGCAGGATGGTGCCCGAGTTTCCGCGCCGCTCGACCGTATAGCGCAAGCCGCCGGTCAGGTGCGCGCCTTCCCACAGCGGCGCCGTGGCTTGCCCGAACGCCGCCCCCGTCTCCGTGCTGACCTTCGATTGGAATTCGAGCCTTTCGAGAGCCCCCAGCGCCGTGCCCCTGATGTTGAAGGTCGGATAGCCCGCATTCGCCTTCAAATAATAGAGGCCTGCCACCCATTGGATATTGGCGGTGTTGGCCGACTTCAGCTGAAACTCCTGAGAAAATTGATTCTCCTTCCGGTGCCAGTCCGCCGAGCTTCGCGGCGCGGGGGCTGGCACGCTATTCCAGGACACTTCCTGATACGCCCGCCTGTACGCGGTGATGCTGGTAAAATTGACGCTGCCAAAGTCATGGTCCCACTGCAGGCTGCCGCCGCCCGTCCTGAAAAACGCCTTGGGCTCGATGAATGTATCGGTGTCGTAAAAGCCGGCGTTCGCACTCGGCGTGAACGGATTGCCGACCACGGCGAACGGAGCAAGGCCCGCGGCGCCTCCCGTCGCGCCCCACAAAGCCATCTGTTGCTGGAAGAGCTTGGCGTCTTCGGTAAGAAAGCCGTCAGGCCCGAGACGCGATGCGCGCTCCGCGACCGTTACATTCCCCGGCCCGTAATTGACATTGGAAGTCACCGAGTAAGAGTTGAAGGTGCTGCCTTTTACCTTGGAATAGTCGGCGATAAGTCGGAACTGGTCGCGATCGCCCGGCTGGAAGAGCCACTTCGATCGCACCGCATATTGGTCGAGCTTGTTGACATCCTTGCCGCTGAAAAGATTCTTACCCCAACCTTTTCCCTGCAAGGAGACGAAACCCGCTATGTCGGCCGAAAGATCCTCCGTAATGCCGCCGGTGAGATAACCCTGCGCCATGAAGGTGTCGTAGTTGCCGTAGCTCACGTTGAAGTCGCCGCCCGGCTCCTGCTTCGGATCCTTGGTGCGGATGTTGATGACGCCGCCGGTTGCATTGCGGCCAAAGAGAGTTCCCTGCGGACCTTTTAGAACTTCGACTTGGTTGATATTGTTCAGCTGGACGAGCGCGCCGCTCATGCTGAAAATGTAGACGTTGTCGATGTAGGTGGCGACCGAATTCTCGGTGCCGGCACCGATAGCCGTAGTGCCCACGCCCCGAAGGTGCGCGGCAGTGCCACCCATCGTATTCTGAATCTTGAGCCCGGGCACGACCAGGACGAGATCCTGCGTGCTCGTGATTCCGATCGATTCCAACCTGTCGCCGGTCACGGCCGTGATCGCGATCGGCACCTTTTGAATATTCTCGGCGCGCTTGTTGGCGGTAACGACGATCTCTTCGATCTGGTTGCTGTCAGCCGCCTGCGGGGCACTTGCCTCCTGTGCCCGTGCGGCCGTCGCACCGAAACCGGCAAAATTCGCTGCTCCAACGACCAGCCCCAACGCGGTGCTCGAACGCAGCAAATATGAAATACGGAATTGCATCTTCTACCTCCCCTTTTGTTTCGCAATTTATGCTGAATTCCCATTATTCAGTCAATGACTTCGGTATATCCAGTAAAGGATTTAGTCTGACTTACCGGTATTACTGTGGTCAAAGAAAAACTTGAGTGTCATCGGCCCGCACGATGCAGCACAGCAGCACGGCAGAGATCCGCTAGCCGCGAGAGTCGATTCCCTCGTCTTTAGGATTCGCGAGCGGCCGTAGGCGAGCGGATGATCCCAGATAGGCATCGGAAACCCACTGACACATTGCCCCGTCGGCCATCTTGCGTTCGCCTGAGATCCAGTCACCCTCTCGAGTGAACAGACCTTCCACACCATTCTTTCCAACGACCCTGACGGTGGCGTCGGGATTCCTGTGGTACTCGGTATTGCTCAACGGATGAACAAGCATAACCATAGATTTACCATTCTCAGATTCAGGTCCAGCACGAGAATACATCCAACAGCACAAAGCGTTCGTATCATCCGGCCTCTAACTTGAGTCCCTCGCTGCCGAAAACCTCGAGATCTCCTCTGATGCAGAAAGCCCGAGTTGATGTTCATAGACCGAATAGAAGTGCCTTATCTTGCTCTCGTGATAACGTCCGAAGTTGACATATCCGTTCTGATTGTTTCGGATCCCTTTCATGACCCGATCCATGATGCCGATATCCTGACTCAGGAATGGGCCCAGGGCGCCGAGCTCCTCTATCGATGTAAAATCCTTGCCATCTGGAACCCAGATAGTCGGCGCGGTCGGTGGCAACGGTTCATCCCTGCCGGTTGGAGTAAAAACCGTTATCTCCATTACGCTTGAAGCATGGTCATCGCCATTGGGATAGAAATGATAGAGCATAGGAGCCCAATTGTAGCCGAACGGATGGAAATTCGGAAAGAGAGACCAATAGAAAACATCTATAAGCTCAGTGTCCGAAAAGGCATCGGCTGCTTCGCCGACAAGCGGCGCGAGCGCTTCGCGGGCCCTATCGGCAAGGGCCCCGCGGGCGGTCTTGCCCTCCGGCAACATGAATTCTGCAGGGCGCTCTTCGTCATCCCATAGGCCGTTGAACCGATCCCACATCTCCTGTTCGTCGGGCGTGCGCGCCATATATTCGTGCGTGTAGCCCGTCACGACCACACCACGCGAAAAGTTGCCGTAGATTCCGAATTGCGAGCAGCGATCGCTTGTCATCGGCACCTGCTGCGGATGGGTCACGAGCACATGGAACGATTCCATGAATGCCTCCTGGAGCGCCTTCCAGTTTGCAGGAAAGATCTTGGCAAATTTAAGCACCTGATGCCGCTTCGCCCATGGCCAACGCGCAAATTGGTCAGGCAATGTCCCGATATAGCGTTCGAGAGGCTCCGCATCGAGGTCAGCGTTTATGAAGATGAATCCATCCCATTCCCCGATCTTGATCTCAGGCAAAGAAAAGTTCTCCGGATCAATATGCGGGAAGTCTTCCGGCTGCGTGATGACTTGATTTTTTCCATCGAGTCCCCAAGTGAAACCATGGAACGGGCACTGTAGGCGATCGACTTTACCCGAACACTTTCTCAACGCGACACCGCGATGAAGGCAAGCATTCCAATATCCCTTTATAAGATCGGGCTCGGCACGAACGATTATGAACGACATCCCAGCGATCTCGTATAAAAACGTATCACCCACCTCTGGAATGTCGGCACTACGACAGGCGTACTGCCAAGTCTTCTTCCATATTTTTTCTACTTCGAGCTCGTGAATGGCGCGGTCTAGATACCACCGGGTCGGGACTTGGAACGGCCCGATGTCGCGAACGTCCGGAACGCCCGTGTCCCGAATGACGTCGGGAACCTGCCGGCTGTCGGCCTCGAGCACGTCGTCATAACTCAGGGCCTGATTGGCATGTATATGTTTAAAGAATTTAGGCTTGACCGCGGTATTCACTTTCCGTCTCCAGCAGCATAGTCAAGTTTTATACTTTAAATTACTTATAATAGGACAGAATGAGAAAGGCATAGACGACAGATTGCATCCTCGAGGCAACGCAGAGATGGATCTATTGCCTCCACCTTTCCAATCCCGTCGATACTTCGCGTATCGTGTCTGCATCATGATCCGACGGCTCAATTGCCATCCCGTCAGTTCGGCCAGCTGCCCTCGAGCGGTGGGCCGATGTGGCGCCCGGCGCCCTGCTCCGGGTTACGATCCGACAAGATCGGGATCACGTCCCGGATCGCGCGGCGAACGCGCGTCTCGGGATCGGTCCAGACGTCGACCACGTAGCTGCCTTCCGAGGCCAGCGCGCGCTTCAGCGCTTCCTCGATGCCCGCCGGATCGGTGACCCGCTCACCGTCGATGCCTTGGGCTTTCGCAATCGCGACGAAATCGGTGCTCTCCGGCAAATCGACCCAGGGATGCTCGAGGCCCCACATCTTCATGCCCTGCCGGTTGGCGAAGAGGCAGTGGTTGTTGTCGATGACGACGATCACCTTGATCTTTTTCTCGGCGAGCGTCGAAAGCTCCATGAAATCGTAATAGAAGCCCCCGTCACCATGATAGCAGACCACCGTCCGCTCCGGCGCAGCGAGCTTCGCGCCGATTGCGACCGGCAAGCCGGCGCCGAGCGACATATATCGCGAGCCGAGCGGCATCGGCGTCACTTCCTTGTAGTGAAACGACCTGTACAGCATGAAAGCCTGGCCACCGCTGTCTCCGACCATGACCGTGCCCGCGGGGAAGGTTTCCGCCATCTTGCGAATCAGATAATATTGGTTGATCGGCGTGCCGCTCTCGCCTGAGAGCTGATCGTGGTAGTCGAACCACTCCTGCTTGCTCGCTGCGATCTGCTCGACCTTCGCCGGATCGGCGGGCCGAGCGATAGCGTCCTTTTCGGCACGATCTATCAGCTGTCGAAGGACCGGCTTGGCATGGCCGGTGATCCCCAGCGTGGGCTGGAAGATCTTGCCGAGCTGGTTGGGGTCGACGTCAATGTGAATAACCCGAGCGGGTTTTTCCAAATTCCAGGCGCCGGTCGTCATCTGCGAGAAGGTCGTGCCTATGGCGATCCAGAGATCGGCCTTCTGCACAAGCTCGTTCGCGCTGATCCAGCCGAACGACCCGACGACCCCTGCGAACAAGGGATGATCGTCTGAAATGGCGCCGCGTCCGCCCCATGAGGTCGAAACCACGGGAATTCCCATCAGCTCCGCGAAGGCGCGCAGCTCTTCGGTCGCCTGGGCGAGCTGCACGCCGGCGCCGACGAGAAGCACCGGATTGCGCGATGCGGCAATCATCTCGAGAGCCTGCGCGATCGAGGAGTCGGACGCCGCGGGCGGCTCGGGAAGCGTGAGCCGTTCGGCCACGCAATTCGTATTGCCGTGCAGCACTTGATTGCTGAGATCGAGAACGCTGGGGCCGGGACGTCCCGTGCTTGCTGAGAGAACGGACTGGCGAACGGCGAGCGGCAAGTCGTCCGAGGTCACGACCTTTCGCGCATATTTGGACAGCTGCTTGAGCGCCGGATAGACATCGGCCGAGTCCTGAAGGCCTTCGCGAAAGTCCAGCGAGCTATCCAGGTTCACGTCCATCATGAAAAAAGGCGTGCTGTCGACCTTCGCCGCATGAACGACCGGGCTGGCATGCAACGCGCCGACGCAGTGAAACAGGCAAGCCGAAGCAGCGCGTCCTTTGATCCGGTTGTAGCCATAAGACATCCATGCGCCGGAGAGCTCGGTCCGCCCGTTCATATTGGGCATCCCGCTGACCGCGATCTGGTGAACGAGCGCGCCCGTGCCACCGCCGGAATAACCGAACACCATCTCCACGTTGCATGCGAGCAACGACTCGGCGATCGCCTGGGCACCTGATCGGTTTTGAGGCTCCTGCCTCGCTTCGGCGGAATTGGCGAATGTTTGATCACTATCGGCCACAATCAGGCTCCTTTCACCAGGCTTATATCCCTGACCCGCGGCGCGCCTATCGAACCGTCCGGGTCACCGCTCCGTTAGGTGTTCCCAGACATCCTCCAGCGCGCTCGAATTGTCAAGTCGATGACAAACTCGCGATGGAAGGCAGCGCCAAGCCATGAAGCGCTGCCAAGCGCAGAAACGCAGACGGGCCCACGATATATCCATGGGTTCCGGACCCGGGGACCGCAGCCAGGCGCGCGCACCCGCATCGCTGTCACGGGACCTGCCTGGAACGGCTTCGCTCGACCTGCGCCAGCTTCATGCCTTCGACGTGCAGCAGGCTTCCGGTGACGTAGCGGGACAGGTCCGACGCCAGGAACAACAGCGCGTCGCTGATGTCGGAAGGCGCAAGCAGAATATCCTTCAACGGATGCTCTGCGGATTGAGGCCCGGCTTCAGGCTCGGTGTAGCGCACCGAGAGCGAGCCCACGTCCGACAAGTTGCGCACCATATCCGTGGCCACCCCCGCCGGAACGAGCCCATTTATCCGGATCAAATCCGGGGCCAGTTCCTGGGCGAGGGCGCGTACGAGCCCGACGACGCCGTGCTTTGCTGCCACATAATGAGCATACATCGGCGCGCCGACCACGCCATTGCTGGAACTCGTCAGGATGATCGAGCCGCCGCGGCCGCCGGAAACGATGTGCGGAACGGCAGCTTTTATGGTGTGCCACACCCCTGTCAGATTGACATCGATCATATCGCGCCAGGCGGTCTCCGACAGTTCGACGGCGGCCCCGATCCCGAAAATCCCCGCGTTAGCGCTGACGATATCGAGTCGGCCCAGCGCCGCCACACCGTCCTTAACTGCCGACGCGAGCGCGTCGAAGTCGCGAACGTCGGCCTTTGCAGCGAAGATCCGCCGTCCAAGCGCCTCCACCTCTCTTACGGTTTGCCCGAGCTCGTCTTCCGTCGCCATCGGATAGGGAACGCTCGCGATCTGGCCGCAGATGTCGACGGCGATGATATCGGCCCCTTCCTGCGCCAGCCGCATCGCGTGGGCCCGCCCCTGCCCTCGCGCCGCCCCGGTTATGAACGCGACCTTGTCCGCGACCTGACCCGTCATTGTCCAACCCTCCTGCAAGACCGCCATTCATGACCAGCGTTCACATCCGGCTTCGATCACGATTGTTCCGGATGACCGGTGGATCTCCTCGTCAGCTCCCACCGAAAGTGTCGGCGGACCTTGGTCAGGGAAGGGTTCGCACGCGATTCACGGCTGACCGCAAGTGGATGAAGCGGCTTGCGCACCGACTTGGCTGTCGATGTCACGCAGCCTTTCCAAGCCCGCCCGCTCACCTTCAGCCGTAGGGTCCGCCCAGTCGAATTCCAGCTCGAGCAGCTCGCCGCCGCGGCCGTCGGCGATCATTTCCGAAAGGAAGGCGACGAAGTCGATCGCACCGGTGCCGGGCTCATTGTTTCCCGGCATGTCACGAAGCTGGATGGGGCCGACAAGGTGCCGCGCCTCTCGCCACGACGAAAGCACGTCACCCGTCATCGCTTCGACATGACCCGTATCGAAGATCAGCTTCGCTGCCGGATGCGCAACCTCATCGAGCAGGCGCACCGAATCCGCGAACTTCGGCAGCAGCATGTCCGGAAGCGCGATCATGGGCTCTACGGCTATGCTCAGGTTCGCCTTCCCGACACGATCGGCCGCCCAGCGCAGCTGATCGGATGCCGCCTGCCACTTTGCATCGGGGCCAAGAGCGGGATCGTCGCGCAGCAGGATCACCAAGGTCGAGGCGCCAAGCTCGCCCGCAAGCGCGGCCGATTGATCGAGGTGCGTCGCCAGGCGCTGCCGGGCCTCATCGTTTTTTTGAACCCAGAGCGGTGCGAGAAGAGTGTCCATGGGCGCGAAGACGAGCACGCCGCATTGCAGGCCGAAATCGGACAGGGCCCTGGCGAAGCGCTGATTTTCCTCGGCCGGCTGCGCAATCGCCCAGGGATGGAACATGCCGCCGAAGCCGAGACCCGCCGCAAACTCGACATGCGCCCGCACGTCCTTGCTGCCGACGGTCGCCAGAAACAACGGGTTCGGCGACATGAATCCCAGGTGCGCAGCATAGCGCAAGTTGAACGGAGCGGTCATTGCCTGGCGTCCTCGATGATCATCGCCGATGCCTTCTCCGCGGCCATCATCACCGGCAAATTGGTCCCTGCGGCCATCAGCGCGGGGAAGATGGAGACGTCCACGACCCGCAGCCCGTCGACCCCGACGACCTTGCAACGGGAGTCGACGACGGTGCTGCGCTGGGCCGGATCGCCCATGCGGCAAGAGCCGCAATAATGGCCTACGTTGACGACTTCCTTGATCGCGGCGCGCAGCTTCTCTTCGTCCGCGAACAGCCCGTCGAACGCAGTGCCGGCTCCGCTCAGCAATCGGTCACGAAGCAGGCGCGGCCCCGACAGGGCG
Organism: Allosphingosinicella sp.; assembly: GCA_035248285.1. Taxonomy (GTDB): domain Bacteria; phylum Pseudomonadota; class Alphaproteobacteria; order Sphingomonadales; family Sphingomonadaceae; genus Allosphingosinicella. Next base: position 70,116 of record DATFHP010000014.1, read on the forward strand.
AGCGCGGCGGAAGCGCTAAGCCATTGCGCCTTGCGGTTGTTCTGCCTGACCGCATCGAGGAAGGGCGTGAAGGCCGGGAGGAAGGCCCCGTTGACGAGCGGCGCCACGGATGGATCATGGAGCAGATCGCGCAGCAGCTTCGTACACGCGACCAAACGATCCATGTCGCGGGGATCGCTTAGAAGATTGAGGCGAGCGTCCAGCTGCCGCGCGCTGTTCAGCCTGATCGACCCTTTCGAAAAGGCCTTATTGACCGTTGGGAAGAAAGTGGCGACCTGGTGCGCAAGGGGATCCCAGGCCAGCGAATTGGGGGTGCGTTCCCATACGCTGAGCAGCATGTCGGTCTGCGGGCATCCCGGCACGTCCGACGAGTAGCGCAGCTGCATCAGCGCCGGCGGCGCAACGTGCGATTTGGCGCGTGCCCGGCGCTTGATGTGCGCCGACACGAAGATCATAGCGTGGTTTTCGACATTTGCGCCGATACCCGGAAGATCCGCCACGGTCTCGATTCCAGCGGCCTGAAGATCCTCGCCCGGGCCGATACCCGAGCGAAGCAGGAGCGCCGGCGAGAGAAGCGTTCCGGCGCTCAGGATGGTCTCGCCAGCATGAAGCGATCGGGTCTCCCCGCCCCGCTCGAAAGTGGCGCCGAGAACGCGCCGCCCTTCGATGATCAGCGAAGAGACTTCCGCCTCGGTGACGATGCGCAGATTGGGTCGCTTGCGGACCTCGGCGGTCAGATAGGCCGTAGCGGAAGAGAGACGCCGGTTGCTCTCATAATTGAGTGGCACCGAGCCATAACCGTCCCCGGTCTGGCCATTGAAATCCTGAAGCTTGGAGTAGCCCCTTCGGCGCATGGCGTCGGCCATGGCCACCGTCAGACCACTCCAATCCTCCTCCGGAACCCGCCTGATATGGATCGGCCCGGCGCCGCCATGCACGTCATTGTGGAAATCGCAGTCGGTCTCCAGCCGCTTGAAGAAAGGCAGGACATCATCCCAGCCCCAACCGACGACGCCGAGTTGCCGCCAGGAGTCATAGTCGGCCGGCAGCCCACGCTGGGCGTGCATTCCATTGACGGAAGAGCCGCCGCCCAGCACGCGCGCCTGCATGAAAGGCAGAAGGCCGCCGTCCTTTCGATATTCCGCCATGAGGTCCGGCCAGAAGAATTGCGGAGTGCCCATCGTTCGGAAGCGCGCATCGCGAATCTCTTCGGGCTCGCTTTCGCCTGCGACGTCGCCGCCCGCCTCGAGCAACGTGACCGTCGCCCCCGATTCGGAGAGCCGGCTGGCGAGGACGCAACCGGCCGACCCTCCGCCGATCACCAGATAGTCGGTTTCGCTGGTCCTCTCCGCGACGGTCATCGTCACAACTCCCCAACCACGGCCTGCATGATGGCGCTCGCCGAAAGCGAGCCTAGGGTGCCGGACACGAACGCCTGATGCCGCAACAACGTCACCATAATCACCCTCCCCTCGACACCCAACATGGTTCATGATGGATTGCAGTCGAGCGCAGCGCAAACGCCAAATTTGCGTCTACCGCTCGCTGCTGAACGAGTTTGGGTTCAGGCCCCGGTTCTGTCAAGTAGTTACCATACTGCCGCGCGCGCAGCAGTGGTTGCGGAGGCTGCTTCAGACCGACGCCACGGAAATGTCTGCGCGCTTTGCCGCTTCGCGAACCCTTGCAGGATCGACGCGGTTGCCTTGATGCGGACGTCCATGCATCCTGATGCGGGATCGTCGCGAACCCGCATCTGCAGGCGTCCATCCCTGCCACACGGAAAAATGCGCGTCGGCGGAATGCCACCCTGATCCTGCGGAGATCAACGTGCGCCTTCAAGCCGCCTCGGGTGTCTCCACGAGGTCGCCCACCCGATCGCGCGGCGCGATCACCGGAGGGACACCCCACTCCGCCTCCAAGGCATCGCGCAGGAAGGTGAGGCGACGTTGGCCGATGCGACTTCCCAACTCGTGCTCGATGGACTCCAGCAACCGTGCGCAGACTTCCCCGTTACGTTCGAAACCGGGCGCCAGGCGTACAATCCGCGAGCGGCGGTCCTTCGGGTCTCCTTCGAGCACGATCACCCCGGCATTCTGGAGCTCGGCCAGCGCTTGACTGATGGCTTGCCGCGAAACGCCGAGGTTCTTTGCAATATTGATCGCCTTGCGTTCACCGTTCGCGACGTTCGCGATGATAAGCAGCTGGACGCGCGTCAGCGGAGGAAGACCGTTGATCACGAGTGATTGTTGAAGCGTATCTTGGAGCCAAACGAGGCGACGCACGAACAATGCCAATAAAAGCGTGGCTGGACGAGCGGAAGTGTTGGGCATGGCGGCGTCGATCCCATGCCCGGCTACGCCCGTCAAGAGCGAAGATACAATTTCCGCGGCGCCAGGTCACTCTACTCTCGTGTGCGCGATAAGGTTGCTGTCAACCGAGCGGGCGATGAGGGGCTTAAAGCAGGATGCGATTAAGTTGAACCGCATCCTGCTTTAGAAATATTTGTTGTCGCAGAATTTTAGCGAAAATGGATCAAGTGCCCGGCTCCCCGCACTGAGCAGCTCAATCTTTCTTGCGCCAACGCACCGAGAAATTCAGCCAAATTAGATGACGACAAGTTACCGTTCTCGTCACCGATAGCTCAGCCTTCGGCCGCAGGCGTCGCTGGCTTGGTCTTGCGCGGCTTCTGGGCCCGAACCTTTGCAGCTGGTGCTTTCCGTTCGGCTTTGGGGGTCGCGATCTTGAGGGTTCCTCTTCGCTTTTTGCCGAGACCGATCTTGAGCGCGAGTCCACGTCGGGTTTCAGAATAGTTTGCGGCCACCATCGGATAACTGGCAGGCAGCTTCCATTTGGCCCGATAATCGGCGGGCGTCATCTGATGGTCCGTCATCAGGTGGCGCTTGAGCATCTTCATCTTCTTTCCGTCCTCGAGACAGACGATGTGGTCCGGCTTTACCGATGAGCGGATCGACACGGCAGGCTCCGGTTCAACGTCCGGTTGCGCCGGCTCTCCCCCCAGCCTGCTGAGCGCGTCGTGAACGCTGCCGATAAGTCGAGGAAGATCGCCTACCGCAATCGAGTTGTTGGAAACGTGGGCGGCAACGATGTCGGCAGTCAATGTCAGCAATGCTTCTGAAGTCTCGTCGGTCATAGTCCATCCCTTTATTCGTCGGCTTGCAATTCGCATGGAGCCTAATCGAGGCCGAAGCAAGTCTCGTTCTGTACACGACCGCCGTCAATGGCGGGCCTTGCCGGAGCTGCGCGTCGATCGGTGCGGGTTAGCCTCGAGTGGACGCAAAGGCTTTGGGGACCCGTGTCGCGAGCGCCTGGAGTGCGCTGGACGCATTCAGCAGATGCGCGCGCATGTGACGCTCCGCGCTGGCACCGTCGCCCTGCGCCATGGCGACGAGAATGGCTTCATGCTCGGCCCAGGACGCTTCGGCACGACCTTCGTCGCGCAGCTGAGCGCTTCTGAATTCGGAGAGGCGCGTGCGAAGCGCAATGGCCTGCTCAACCAGCACCTCGTTGTGCGTGGCCTGATAGATGAGATCATGAAATTCTCGGTTGATCGCGATGTAGCCGTCATGGTCCCTGCACCGGACGAGCGCTTCGGCTTCGCGATGCACGTGCTGGATCGTTGCCCTTTCGGCCATCGTCATTCGGTAGGTCGCCAGGCGCGCGCAGGTCGCTTCGATCTCCGCTGAAGCCTCGAACAGCGCCATCATGCGCGCCGGGCTGACAGTAACGACGACCGCGCCCCGCCTGGGCCGCGTATCGATCATGTCGACCGCGGCGAGCTGACGCAGGGCCTCTCGCACCGGAGTCCGAGAAACGCCGAAGCGGGAGGCGAGCGTCTGCTCGTCGAGCACCACGCCCCCCGGAAGCGCGCCGGTTGCGATCTCCTGCGCGAGGGTGACACGAATTCGCTCGGAGAGCAGCATCGTCTCCGTGCCCAGCAACGCATTCGGCTCCATGTTCCTACGCCTCCGAACAGCCCGGCGTGTCGATCGCCGTCGTGCGCGCAAAAAGCGAAGTCCGAAGCGCGCGATCAAGCACGCTCGCCCGGATCGATGGGCGCCGCAAGCACAATTTCAACGTCTCGCCCGACATGACGACTTTCTGTTGTATACGCGATTTCTTGCATCTAATGTTTTAGAATACAATCTCAGGAAGGCCTTCACCCATGACGGGCATACCCCCCACGCGGAATTCCAGATGCCCGGCAATTCAAAAAGGCATTTTTTGAAAAAACTATGTATTAGAGTCTATACATTATATTATTTCTAGAACTCCCTATTCCCATACATGATAAGCGCAATAAGAAATCGATAGGTTCGGAGCTATATATGTCGACAATATTGCAATCACCGTTCGATTCAGGAGAGATCGTCCAGCCGAAATACGGTTCGCGTCCGGCGCCCGCGTTGAAAGAATTTTCCCATCTCAGCCTGCCTTGCCGGGACATGGAAGAAGCCATAGCTTTCTACTGCATCGTCCTCGGCGGCCGGCTGATCGTCGATTCGCCGTTGTTCTCATTGTTCAGAATCTCGGGCGTCGACATCGGCGTGGGATCCGTCGGCGTTTCCTTCCTGGAAGGAGACGCCGAATATCCGCACCAGGCGTTCTTCTGCGGACCGACCGAACTGATCGAATGGAGAAGCTGGCTGGCCGATTTCGGTGTGCCGACTTCCGCCATATGGACTCGGACCGGGACCGAAGCACTCATGTTCTTCCGCGACCCTTCCGGCAATCTATGGGAGCTTTTCTGCGAGAAGGGCTTCAACGCCGCCGACGATCTGCCGCGTGGCCCGGCCCGAGGGCACGGCACGGCGGTGGATATCGACGCCCTGCGCTACGATAGCTGGAAGATGCCGCCAGTCCGATAGTTCGAGCACAGACCGGCAAAGCGCCTCCCGGCATAGGGCATGACGGCTGCGGAATCCGGATGCAGCCCGCTTTTGCCGACACACCACCACCACGAGAAAGGCAAAAGATGGCGTCCACGCAGATCACCAAGACGGTCGAGTCGGGCGATGTAACGTTGTTCGTTCGGAAATTCGGCGCCCCGAAAAAGGCACCCCTGCTCATCCTTCACGGCGGAAATTATTACGACTCGGCGGATTGGATCGACGTCGGCGAGCAGCTGGCGGGCGACCGCGAGGTAGCGGCCTTCGACGCGCGCGGCTTCGGCAACTCGACCCGGAGCGCCGGCAGGGATTACGGCTTCGCCTCGGCGTTGGACGATATCAGAGCGGTGCGCGATGATCTTGGATGGAAGCGCGCCGTCATCGTGGGTCATTCGCGCGGCGGGTCGCACGCATTGCTCGCGGCCGCACGTGCGCCGGACACCGCCGCAGGGCTGGTCCTGGTCGATTACAGCCCCGCGCTCGGCTTCGGGCCGCCGGGCGGCGCGCCGCCGGTCGCGGACGGATCTCAGCCGATCTTCCCGACGGTCGAAGCCGCCCTGGACAGCATGACGCGGTACAAGGCCGTTCCCCTCTCACCCGAGGCGCGTGCGCGCGCCATGCAGTTCCTCGAACCGGTCGACGGCGGCTTCCGGCTCGCCAAAAGAGATCCCTCGTTCATGAGCCATGCCGGTGAGGCCGGCGCCCCGCTCGTTCCCCGGGGCGGATGGGACGAACTCGCGGATGTGCGATGCCCTATTCTGGTCATCCGCGCCAAGCGATCGCCGAACTTCAAGCCGGAAGACCTCGCCCGCCTCGAATCGACGGACCGACTGGAACTCCGAGAAATAGACTCGGGACACGACGTGGTGGGTGAGGCACCGACGGAATTCGTCGCAGCTGTGAGCGGTTGGTTGCAACGCATTTGACCGGTCACCGCCCGCTTCTGGTCCCGCGGATCGAACGGCTCGATCCACGCCATTTCATCCCGCAGGCCGATCGACGCCAAGTCTTGAGTCGTCGGCTTGCCGAGACCGCCAACCGGAAATCTGCGAAAATGGCAGAAGTGTCGGAAAGCGCTCGCGCACGAGCGCGGAGAATGCCCGCGCCGCATGCGTCCTGAAGCTGGTCCGCGACCAGAGCAACGCCGAAATCCGGATCGGAGTCGGGTCGACGAGCGGGACCACGGCAAGCTCGCTGTCTGCGCTGACCGCTCCTTCCGGGATGATCGCCATGACATTCGAATTGGCGGCGATCCCACGCATCACGCCGATGGAATTCGTCTCGCAGGTTATGATCGGCGTCGCATCCGCCATGGCGAGAAAATGATCGATGAGACGACGCGTGGAATAATTGTCGCTGAAAACGACCAGCCGCCGCTGGTGCAGTTCCGCAAGACCTACGCTGTCGCGGCTTGCGAACGGCTGGGAGGAACGCATCGCCAGGACGAGGCGCTCTTCAAGCAGCGGCTCGAGCTCCGTATCCTCGAGAATCGCCGGTGCGAAGGCGATTCCGACGTCGATCACGCCGTCGGCCAAGCCTTGCTCGATTTCCCCCGCGGTCATTTCCGTGACCTGGATCCGGATATCCTCATAAGCGGACATGAACTCGCCGAGGATGGTCGGCAGCATCTTATGCACGAAGGATTGTATCACCCCTATGCGGAGGTGGCCCCGTTTCATGCCGGCCAGTTCATCGAGCGCAAGTCGCCCCGCGTCGAGCTCGGCAAAGACCCTGGCAGCGTAGATGGAATAGAGCTCGCCGGCCTGGCTGAGGCTCATCAATCTCCCTTTTCTATGAAAGAGCGGAACCGCCAGCTCCGCCTCCAGATCGGCAATCTGCTGGGAAAGTGCCGGCTGACTGATCGATAGCGAGGCCGCAGCCTTGGAGAAATTCAGTGTCTTCGCCGCCGCCAGAAAATACTCCAGCTGCCGCAATTTGATGGCAGACCGCAACCGTTCCATAAGCATATCCTTGCATTCGGATAGGAAATGCCGAATTCCCTTATCACGCCGATAGCCGTAGCAGCAGCGCCGAAGCAAGAAGCGGGGGTAAACGCTCTGTCCGGGCTCTATCGGCGGGGGTCCGGCTAGGCGGCGTTGGCGATGCCGTCGAACCGGCGAATGAAATCAGCGACCTGAACGAGAAAGGCGTCTTATGAACGAGTTCGTGGAGATGGAGGTCGACTCCGGCGTCGCGCTCTTCACGCTCAATGCACCGCAAAGCCGCAACGCGCTCGCGAGCGACGCCCAATATGCCTCGATCGAAAGCGCTTGCCGTCGAGCCGAAACCGATCCCGATATCCGCGCGGTCGTGCTGACCGGGGCAGGCAAGGCCTTCTGCGCGGGCGGCGATATCAAAGCGATGCTTGCGCGCCTCGAAGATCCGGAGCTGGAGCCGGTCGACGATCGCTACCATTACAAGCATGGCATCCACCGTATCCCGATCGCCCTGTTCAACCTGGAGGTGCCGGTGATCGCGGCGATCAACGGGCCGGCGATCGGCGCCGGTCTGGACCTTGCGTGCATGTGCGACATCCGTATCGCCGGCGAAAGCGCACGCTTTGCCGAAAGCTTCGTCAAGCTGGGGATCATTCCCGGCGACGGCGGCGCGTTCCTCCTCCAGAAGATCGTCGGCATTTCGAAGGCAGCGGAGCTGACGTTCACGGGCCGGACCATCGGCCCTGCCGAGGCGCTCGCATGCGGACTCGTGTCGGAGGTGGTTGCCGACGGCCAGCTCCTCGAACGCGCGAAGGCGCTCGCCCACGAGATCGCGCAAAATCCTCCGCAGGCATTGCGAATGGCCAAACGGCTGCTGCGCGAGGCACAGACGGCCCGTCTTGAGTCTGTGCTCGAGCTGTCGGCCTCCTTCCAGGCGCTGGCGCACGCGACGCGGGATCACGAGCAAAGACTGAAAGAGGCGATCGGCCGACTTGGGAGCAAGCAATGAAGGCGGGACCTGTCGAGATTGAACTGCGCGACGGCAAGATGGGCGGCTGGCTGGCCGAGCCCGACGGAACGCCCAAAGGCGCCGTGATCGCGATCATGGAGATCTGGGGCGTCAACGACACGATGCGCGAGCATGCCAGGGAGTTCGCGGAGGCGGGCTATGTTTGCCTGGTGCCCGACCTGTTTTGGCGGCAGGAACCGGGCGTCGCGCTGTCCGACCGCGATCCGGACGATGTCGCGCACGCCTTCGATCTTTATTATGGCTTCGACTACGATTTGGGCGTCCGCGACATGGAGGATTGCGAGGCGTGGTTGAAGGCGTTCCGTGGCCTCGGGCTCAAGGCGGGGGCGGTCGGCTACTGCCTCGGGGGCAAGCTATGCTATCTGATGTGCTGCCGCACCGAAATCGAATGCGCCGTGGCCTATTACGGCACCTATATCGAGCACGAGATCCGCGAAGTCGGCAACCTGCACCGCCCGTTCCTGCTCCACATGGCGATGAAGGATCGCTGGGTTCAGCGCGAGGTCAACGACCTTCTCATGCGCAAGCTGAGTCCCAACCCCCTCGTCACCATCCATCAATATCCGGAAGCGGATCACGCATTCGCCCGCCACGGCGGATTGACGTACAGCAAGGACGAGGCCGATGAAGCGCTCGCGCTGACGCTCCAATTCTTCGATCGTTACCTTGCACGAGAGAATTCTCATGTCTGAAGCCAGGATAAAGGTTCCCGCGCTGGCGTTCGTTCGCCTTCGGTCTCCCGATCTCGACGAGGCCGAGACGTTCCTCACCGATTTCGGCATGGCGAAGGTAGCGCGGACTCCAACCGCGCTTTACATGCGGGGCACGGACGGCGGACATCATCTGCACGTGACCGAGCTGGGCGACCCAAAGGTGGTCGGCTTCGGCTATATGGCAAATGACGTCTCCGATCTCGTCGCCCTGGCAGGCAAGGAGGCGGTGGAGAGCATCGACGAACCGGGCGGCGGCAAACGCGTCCGCCTGACCGATCCGCTCGGCTTCCAGATCGAGGTGCTCGCCGACGTTGCGCCGCTGCCGCCTCTTGCCGTCGAGCGTCCGACGCTGAACCTCGGAGCGCACGGGCCCAGCCGCGAGGGACAACAGTTCCGGGTACCGAGCGGGCCATCGCAGGTGAAGCGGATCGGTCACGTCGTCGTGCACGCCACAGACCTCCAGAAGACGGTGTCCTGGTACCGTCAGACATTGGGAATGCTCGGAACGGACGACGTCTGGGCCGGCGAGCCGGATCATGTCATCGCGTCGTTCAACCGGCTGGATCGCGGCGAGACTTTCGTCGACCACCATGTGCTGTTCGTCGTCCAGCAGCAGCGCAACGGCCTCAACCACATCTCATTCGAGGTGCAGGACATCGACGACGTCATGGCCGGGCACCAGTATCTGCGCGAGCTCGGCAAGTACAAGCACAGCTGGGGAATCGGCCGTCATTTCCTGGGCAGCCAGATCTTCGACTATTGGCAAGATCCCTGGGGCCGGATCCATGAGCATTGGACCGACACCGACCTGCTGAACGCCAGCCACCCGCAAGGCTCCTACCCCGTCGAGATCGGCTTCGCCTCGCAATGGGGCGACAATGCCCCGGAGGCATTCGTCAATCACTCCTCCCGGTAACACAGAAAGATCAACGATGAGGCTCGACATCTTCGCCCATTATCTGCCCGAGCCGGTGTTTCGTCGCTTCCAGACAATTCTTCCCGACAATTTCGGCCTCCGGATGTTCGACAAGCTGCCGGAGCTTTGGAACATTGATAGCCGCCTCAGGCTGATGGAGGAATATCCCGGCTATCGGCAGATCCTGTCGCTTTCCAATCCGCCGATCGAGCTGCTTGGGACGCCGGAGGAGACGCCGGCGATCGCACGTTTCGCGAACGACGCCTTGGCCGACGTCTGCCGTGCCCATCCCGACCGCTTTCCGGGATTTATCGCCAACCTGCCGATGAACAATCCGGCGGCGGCCGTGGCGGAGGCGAACCGGGTGGTAGGCGAGTTGGGCGCCCGCGGCGTCCAGATCTATACCAATGTTCTGGGCAAGCCGCTGAGCGATCCGTCCTTCCTGCCGCTGTTCGAAACGATGGCGGAGCACGACCTGCCGGTCTGGATTCATCCGATGCGCGGGCCGAATTTTCCGGACTATGCCACCGAGGATGCGTCGGCGAACGAGATCTGGTTCACGTTCGGCTGGCCTTACGAGACCAGCGCCGCGGTGACGCGGCTCATCTTCTCGGGCATCTACGACAAGCTGCCGACGCTGAAGATCATCACCCATCACATGGGCGGCATGATCCCCTATTTCTCGGAGAAGATCGGGATCGGCTTCACGCAGATCTTCGACGGCGAAGAGAACGTCAATCCGCTGGCCGTCCGCGCCGGCCTCAAGCGGCCGCTGCTCGATTATTATCGCATGCTGTATGCCGACACCGCGATCAACGGTTCGCGCGCGGCCGCGGCCTGCGGCCATGCCTTCTTCGGCAGCGATCACCTTCTCTTCGCCTCGGACGCCCCGTTCGACTACAATGGCGGGCGCAAGCTGATGTCCGGGGCGATCGATGCGGTCGACTCGCTTGCGATCGGCGAGGACGAGCGCAGCAAGATCCTGTCGGCAAACGCCCGCGCCCTGCTTCGACTCGACTGATGTTCGCGCTGGGAACCTTCGCGGGCGAGGACGGCGCATTCGTCGGGCTGGTCGTCGGGCAGAAAATCTTCGCGCTGCCGGCGCTTCACGCGACCTGGCGTGCATCCCACGGCGGCGACGATCTGCCGGGCGCGGCGTCGCTCCTCGGCCTGCTCGAGCAATGGGACGAGAATTTCCCGCGCATCGAAGAATTGGCCCGCTTCGCGGCCGGGGAACGGGAGAATATCGCCGACGTCGCGCCGGCCACGCTTCGTTACCTGCCGCCGGTGTTGCGACCCGGCAAGATCCTTCATTCCGCCGCCAATTATCGCGAGCATGTCGCCGAGATGGCCGCTTACAATGTCAGCGGCGGCAACAATGATCCGAACGCGCGGTTCGCAGGCGAGAAATCGCGCGCCGAACCCTACCTCTTTCTCAAAGCCTCGAGCGCGCTGACCGGACCGTATGACGACATCGTCCTGCCCGAGGGCGAGCACCAGATCGACTGGGAGGCGGAACTCGCCGTCGTCATCGGGCGGCGCGGACGAAGGATCGCGGCTGCGCATGCGATGGACCATGTCGCAGGCTTCATGGTCGCAAATGACGTCACCTGCCGCGACATGCTCTGGCGAGAGGACAGGAAGAATTTCAAGACCGACTGGCTGGCTTCCAAATCCCATGACGGGTTCGAGCCGATCGGGCCGCTGTTCGTTCCGCGTCCCTATGTCGAGAATCCGGGCAACCTTCGAATCACGCTCACGCTCAACGGGGTGACCAAGCAGGACGGCCGCACCGGGGACATGATCTTTTCCGCAGAGGAACAGATCGAATTTGCAAGCCGCTTCATGACTCTCGAGCCGGGCGACATCTTCGTCACCGGAACCGTGGGCGGAGTCGGACAGGCGACGGGCGAGTTCCTGGCGGCGGGCGACGTGATGGAGACCGAAGTCCACGGGGTCGGAAAATTGAGGAACCGCCTCGTCGCGGCACCGCGCGGGCAAGCCGAATGACGCGGTTCCGGCCTCGTCCAGCGGATTGACGCGGCCGCGTTCCATTTCAGCTGATAGGTTCGCTTCATGAACGAGATCCGCAACGCAAGCGCAACAGATGCGATTGACCTTCCCAGCGACGTGCTGATCGTCGGCGCCGGCCCGACCGGCAAGCTTCTGGCACTCTACCTGGGGAGGCGCGGACATAAAGTCACGATCGTCGAGCGGCATCCATCCGCCTATCCGCTGCCGCGCGCGGTCGCCTTCGACGATGAAATCGCGCGCGTTCTGGCCGACATCGGGATCGACCCGGACAACGATCGCGCGATCGAATATCTGGACGAATGGTATTTCCTCATCAACGGCGCGGGGGAACGCATTGCCGCGCTGGATTGGACAGGACGAACCGAGGCCGGGTGGCACGCGCATTATTTCTTCAACCAGCCCGATCTGGAAGCCCGTTTCGGCGAACTGCTCGACGACACTCCCTCGGTGACCGTGCTTCGCGGTTGGGAGGCGATCGGCCTGGAGCAGGACGAGAAGGCGGTCCGCATCACCTGCACCGACGGCAAGGTGCGGCGAACGCTCAGCGCCGCCTATCTGGTCGGGGCCGACGGCGCGAACAGCTTCGTGCGCGACGCCGCCCAGCTGCCAATGACCGATCTTGGTTTCCACTACGACTGGCTGATCGTCGATATCCAGCCGCGCATAAAGCTGACGTTCGAATCGTCGATCCTCCAGATCTGCGATACGGCGCGGCCGATCACCCTGATGCCGGCCGGGCCGGGCCGTCGCCGCTGGGAATTCATGGTTCTGCCCGGCGAAGACATAGCGACTATGAACACCGAAGCGACGGCGTGGACGCTGCTCGAGCCATGGGTGACGCCCGAAACCGCCATCCTGGAGCGCCATACGGTGTGGCGGTTCGAGGCGAAATGGGCGGAAGATTGGCGGCGCGGCAGGATCTTGATCGCAGGCGACGCCGCCCATCTCATGCCGCCCTTCGCAGGCCAGGGGATGTGCGCCGGATTGCGCGACGCGGCGTCGCTGTCCTGGAAGCTCGATCTCGTCCTTCGCGGCGAGAGCCGGGCGGATCTGCTCGACAGCTACGTGGAGGAACGCAAGCCGCACGTGCGCTACTTCGTGCAATTCTCGATCGATCTCGGCAAGGCCGTCTGCGTCCTTGATCCAGCCGAGGCGCAGGCGCGGGACACGGCCATGAAGGCCGCGCTCGAAGATCCCAGCCTCGCTCCCCCGCCGGTTCCCCACCCCTCGCTCGGACCGGGCGTATGGGTGGCGGGCGATCGCGGCGCGGGCAAGCTGGCCCGCCAGGGAATGGTGCGGATGGCCGGACGGACGGACCGTCTCGATGCTCTGGTCGATAGGGGTTGGCAGCTGCTGGGCTATGGAGCGGACCCCGCGCCGTCCCTTACGTCGGCCCAGCGTGATCAGCTTGTACGTCTCGGCGTGCAGACACTGGTCCTGGATGCACCCGGCGGGCGCTGCGATGCCGAAGATATCGAAGGCTTCTACAAAGCGTGGTTCGAGGAGTGGCAGGTCGACGCCATTTTGATCCGTCCGGACAGATATGTCGCCGCGGCGGCGCGGGCCGATAGATTTGGCGCGTCGCTGGAAGTGGTCCTGGACTCGCTGAAACTTGTCGAGCAGCAGGTCGAACCCAACGGATCGCCCTCGACCTCAGCCACGCCGGCCGAGCGCGCCGCGCGGGGGGAAGGCGCGATTTAGGATTCGCGGCCCTGATCGCAAGCGGATCACGACATGCCGTAGCCGCGCGCCATGGCCGCGGCGAAGGCGATCAGCGGCACGAACAGCAGCATTTCGGTCAGGAGAAAACGCCGGACCATTGCGACAGCATCGTCTGTCGGCACCGTGCCCGCCTTACGCCATTTCATGTAGGTGATAGTCGGCGAGATCGAGAGCAGGCCGATGGCCACGAACGTGGCGATCTTGGCCCAGAAGAACAGGTTGCTCGCATAATAATCCCAGCCCTTGGCGGCGAAGATCGCGCGCCCGAACCCGACGAAGACGATGAGCCCCGCGAGGATTCCATACCAGGCGTCGATTGCGCCGATCCGCCGGACCGCGGCGGCGTCCATGCCAGGCCGGACGCAGACAAGTTCCGCCAGCACCACCGCGACCAGCGCAAATACAATGACGTGGTGAAGGACTGCCAAGAATAAATCGAACATCGATCAGTTGCTTTCATAAAAGTGTAAAGATGAGAAGTATTTCAGCCACGAGCCAGCCTATTCCTTCCCGAGAATCACCAAATCTTAATCGTTACTGCATTAGGGTGAATCAGGACAGGAGGCGCTATGCTCCGGGTTTATGCGTGCATCCTTCAGGAGCATGATCTTCGTCTGGTCGCGGTCGCGGGGCTCATCTGCCTCCTTGCGGCGCTGACCTCCTTTTCGATGCTGCAACAGGCCCGCGTCGGAAGCAGGCGCCGATCCTGGATAGCCGCGGCCGGCTTTGCGGCCGGCACGGGCATCTGGTCGACGCACTTCATAGCGATGCTTGCTTTCGAGCCCAGTCTCCCGCTCGGCTACGACCTGGTCCTGACATTGCTGTCGGTCGCCATTGCCGTTGTTCTCACCGCGCTTGGCTGGGCCCTCACCTTCAGCCCGCGCCGATACGCGCCGATTATCTCCGGAGGAACGATCGGTGCCGGCATCGCCGCGATGCACTATACCGGGATGTCCGCGGTGACACTTCCTGGCCGCATCGTCTACGATTATGAGCTCGTGTTCGCGTCGGTGCTCATCGGCATGATTCTTTCCATTCTTGCCGTTTGGAGCAGCCGGCGCGAAGACGCAGGCATACCCTGGCGCCCGGCAGTCATCTTCACGCTGGCGATCTGCGGTCTTCATTTTACCGCGATGGGCGCGGCGACGATTTTTCCGGACGCGACGATCATCGACACGACTTCCTCGATCTCGAGCCAGACCTTGACGGTCGGCGTGATCGGCATGGCGCTCATCATCCTTTCGATGAGCATTGCCGTGGTCGTCTTCGACAGAAAGCTGCACTGCCGCGCGGCGGATGAAGCGAGACGGCTCCGGGCCTTCGCGGACGCGGCGGTCGAAGGCCTGCTGGTGCTGGACGGGGACAATGTGGTCGACGCAAACCAAAGCATATTGCAACTTTGCGGCTTCGATGCGGCGGCGGATCGACCAAAGTCGCTGAAGCAATTCCTTCCCAAAATCACGGCACCGACGTTCATCGAGAATGGGTCCGTTGTCGAGACGGTGTTGCGCCACGCCGACGGCGCCCAATCTGAAGTGGAGGTGCTGGCGCGCCCATTGAACTGGTTCGGAAGGGAGCTGCGCGTCCTTGCCGTGCGAGACATAAGCGAACGCAAGGCGGCCGAAGCCCGCATCGCGCACCTTGCCTATCATGACGTCCTCACCGGCCTTCCCAATCGGTCGGTCTTCACCGACCATCTCGCGCGCGGCCTGGCGAAGGCGGCGGCGGGCGGTGAACCCGTCGCCGTGCTTTGCATCGACCTCGACGGCTTCAAGGCGATCAACGATCTCCATGGCCATGCCGCGGGTGACGCGGTGCTGGTGGAGGTCGCGCAGCGGCTGCGATCCGCAATCCGAGGCAACGAACTGGTTGCGCGCCTGGGCGGCGACGAGTTTGCGGCGGTGCAGATCGGCGGCATGCAGCCGGGCGACTCCGGCCAAATCTCGCAACGCCTGATCAAGGCCGTCGAGGCGCCGATCGCTGTCGGCGGGCAGAACGTGCACGTGAGCTGCAGCGTCGGGATTGCGATCTATCCTTTCGATGCGATCGAACCATCCCAACTCGTCAACAATGCCGACATGGCGCTGTACCGGGCCAAGGGAGAAGGGCGCGGCGTTGCCCGCTTTTATGAGACGGCGATGGACGATTCGCTTCGCCGCCGCCGACAGCTCGAGCTGGATCTTCGGATGGCGATCGAGAATGACGAACTGTCGCTGCACTACCAGCCGCTGGCCGATCTGACGACCGGCCGAATTTGCGGCTTTGAGGCCCTGCTGCGGTGGAATCACCCGGAACGTGGATCGGTCGGTCCCGAAACATTCATCCCCGTCGCGGAAGAGAGCGGACTCATCGTGGCCCTGGGATCGTGGGTGCTCCGCGAGGCCTGCGCCGAAGCCGCAACATGGCAGCCCTCGCTCAGACTGGCCGTGAATCTGTCACCCGTTCAATTCCTGCATGGCGATCTCGCAGGCGAGGTCGACCAAATCCTGCGCGACACCGGCTTCGCCGCCGATCGGCTCGATCTCGAGGTCACCGAGGGGCTGCTGATCAAGGATCCCGAGGGGGCGTTGGCCATTCTTCGACAACTCAAGGCGATGGGCGTCCAAATCTCCATGGACGACTTCGGAACCGGCTATTCGTCGCTGAGCTACTTTCGGACCTTCCCCTTCGACAAGGTCAAGATCGACCAATCGTTCGTCCGCGACATGATTGGCAACCATCAGGCGCTGGCCATCGTGCGCTCGGTCATCGGCCTGGGACGCGGCTTGGGAATGCCGATCGTGGCCGAGGGCGTCGAAACGGACGAGCAGCTGGCGACGCTCCAGGAGGAAGGGTGCACCCAGGCACAAGGCTATTTGATCAGCCGGCCGGGCCCGATCGAGCACTTCGACGCCATCATCGTCGATCGATGGCGCATTCGAAACAGGCTTCGCGACGCGGCTGTCTGACCAATAGCAGGACGCGCGCATTCGGCATTATTGCGCCGCGCCGCGGTCCATGGTTTCGGCCTTTCGCCAGGCGATTTCCGCCAGGGTAGGAAAGTGGCGTGCCCGCTCCGCCGCATGGGCGTTGGCGGCGGTTCCCCGGATCACACGGCCCTTGATGCCGTGGAAGATCGCCGCCAGGCGAAAGAAGTTGAATGCGACGTAGAAGGCGAAGTCGGGGATCGCGCTGCGACCGGTACGCCGGCAATAAGCGGCGATATACTCGTCTTGCGTCGGGATCCCCAGGGCGGCGACATCCACCCCGCCGAGCCCGGCAACGATATGACCGGGCATGTCGTACATCATCGCGTGGTTGGCGAAATCCGCCAGCGGATGGCCGAGCGTCGACAGCTCCCAATCCAGCACGGCGAGAATGCGCGGCTCGCGGGGATGGAAGATCATGTTGTCGATGCGGAAATCGCCATGCACCAGGGTCGTATCGTCGTCGGCCGGCACATAGCGCGGAAGCCATTCGATGAGCCGGTCCATATTCTCGTCCCGACCGGCCTCGGCGTCGGCGAGATATTGCTCGCTCCAGCGAGCGATCTGCCGGACGAAATAATTCCCCGGCTTGCCGAAGTCGGCCAGGCCCGCGGCCTGATAGTCGATCTGGTGCAGCGCCGCGATCGCGGCATTCATGGCGTCGAAATAGGCGGCCCGCTGTTCGATGGGGATTTCGGGGACGGCGGCGTCCCAAAAGATGCGGCCCTCCACCATCTCCATGACGTAGAACCATGTGCCGATGACCGTCTCGTCGGTGCAGAGGCCGTAGACCTTGGCCACCGGATAGCCTTGGGCACCGAGCGCCGTCAGCACCTTGGCTTCGCGATCGACCGCGTGCGCGCCCTTGATCACGGTTCCCGGCGGCTTGCGCCGCATGACGTAGGAGCGGGACGGCGTGACGAGCTTGTATGTCGGATTGGACTGCCCGCCCCGAAACTGCTCGACCGTCAGCGGGCCTTGGTAACCTTCGACATGGGCGCTCATCCAGGCGGCGAGGCGGGCCCCATCGAAACCGTGCCCTTGGCGGACCGCCGTCGTCCCGCTGTTGATCTCGGTAATATCGGTCATGCGATCACTTTCGACAGGAAATCGTGCTTGATTTTCTTGGCCATCGACCATTGGTGGACTTCGCCGCCGCTGGCCATGGCCTTTCCGAATCAGGTGCCCCCGGGTATCCGCTGCGCCGGCAGGACGTCAGGCCTGACCGATACATCAAATCGCCTTGGATCAAGCACCCACTCCTTCGATTTCCCATCGCGATTCGTCAACGGTATCATCGCGCTTCGATTTGAAGCCCCAGACCGGAGGATGATGCGATGTCGGTTTTGAACGTGCCCGCGCCGGCCTTCCTGGCGGACGAAGAGTTCGCGATGTTCGGCCATAGCGTCGGGCGCTTCCTCGACGAGCACGCCCCTCCCGACCGGGTCGCGGCATGGCGCGAAGCCGGCATCGTCCCCCGCAGCGTCTGGGAAAAGGCCGGCCAAGCGGGCCTGCTCGGTCTATCCACGTCCGCAGAATATGGCGGCGTCGGCGGCGATTTCCGCCACGAAATGGTCCTGATGCGCGAAATCGGCCTGCGCGGCATCGAGGGCTGGGATGTCGCGCTGCACAACGCGATCGTGGCGCCCTATATCGAAACCTACGGCTCGGAAGAGCAGAAGGCGTTTTGGTTGCCGCGAATGGCGACCGGCGAAGTGATTTCGGCCATCGCCATGACCGAGCCCGGTACAGGCTCGGACCTCCAGGCAGTCAGGACGACGGCCCGAAAGGACGGCAACCATTATGTGATCAACGGGTCGAAGACCTTCATCACCAACGGCCAGAACGCAGACCTCGTCCTGGCTGTGACCAAGACCGATCCCTCGGCGGGATCGAAGGGCATTTCCCTGATGCTGATCGATACGTCGGATGCACCGGGTTTCGAGCGCGGGCGCAATCTCGACAAGATCGGCCGCAGCATGGCCGACACATCGGAATTGTTCTTCAACGACGTCCGCGTCCCCGCCGCCGCCCTGCTCGGGGCGGAAGAGGGACAGGGTTTTGTCCAGCTCATGGAAAAGCTGCCACAGGAGCGGCTGATGCTCGCCGTGCAAGCTGCAGCAGCCATGGAATATGCGCTCGCGATTACGGTGGACTATGTGAAGCAGCGCCGCGCGTTCGGCCAAGCGATCATCGATTTCCAGAATAGTCAGTTCACGCTCGCCGAACTGAAGACGGAGGCGACGATCGCCCGCGTCTTCGTGGACCATTGCGTCGGGCTGCATCTGGAGGGTCGGCTCGACAGCCCCACCGCCTCGATGGCCAAATATTGGGTCACGGACCTTCACTGCAAGCTTGTCGACGAATGCCTCCAGCTGCACGGCGGCTACGGCTATATGAACGAATATCCGATCGCGCAGGCCTATAAGGATGCGCGGGTCAACCGCATCTACGGCGGCACGAACGAGATCATGAAGCTGCTCATAGCACGGACGCTGTAGGCCACGGACATTGCGTCGCGGTTCGAACGTCGACACTTCGGATGCGATCCGCAGCCATGGGGGATTGTCTATCGCGCTTCGGATATCGATATGCCGCTGATCACCGGATACGGCTGGCTGGTTCCTGGCGGCGGCCAATGTTCTGCGGAAACGGCATAGGCCTTGCAGCTTTGGTCGAGCATCTGGAGGCGGGTGCGGCGGCCGGCGGGCCCAGCGGGATCTCGCCACTGCGCGCACGCTATGGTGCGGAAGGTCTGCGCTTCGTGCGCGAATGAGCGATTAGGGAGAATGAGATGAGCGCATATATTGTCGCGGCGGCGCGCACCGCCGGCGGTCGCCGCAAAGGGGCGTTGAAGGATTGGCACCCGGCGAGCCTTGGCGCCGCCATCCTCGACGAACTGGTCCGCCGGTCCGGGGTCGATCCGGCCGCGATCGACGACGTGATCATGGGCTGCGTCTCGCAGGTGGGTGAACAGTCCAATCAGGTCGGACGCAGCGCCGTGCTCGCCTCGGGCCTTCCGGACAGCGTGCCGGCCGTCACGATCGACCGGCAATGCGGCTCTTCGCAGCAGGCCGTGCAGTTCGCCGCGCAGGCCGTCATGTCGGGCACACAGGACATCGTCATCGCCGCCGGCGTGGAGAGCATGACAAGGGTGCCCATGGGCCTTCCCGTCACGTTGCCGGCGAAGAACGGGATCGGCGAAGGGCCGTGGCCCGCCGACCTGCTCGCGCGGCACGGCGTTCGGGAATTCAGTCAGTTCACCGGCGCCGAGATGATCGTCGACAAATACGGCTTCTCCCGCGACGACCTCGACCGTTTCTCCCTGGAAAGCCATCGCCGCGCGGCCGCGGCGACCGAGGCGGGCGCCTTTTCCGATGAAATCCTGCGCATCGAATATCGGGACGAGACGGGACAGTCGCGCTGGCATGAGCGCGACGAAGGCATCCGCTACGACGCGACGCTCGAGGCGATCGGCGCCGTCAACCCGATCCTGGAAGGCGGGAAGATCAGCGCCGCGTCCGCCAGCCAGATGTGCGACGGCGCCTCCGGCGTCATGATCGTCGGCGAGGCGGCGCTGAAGACGCACGGCTTCACGCCGCTCGCGCGCATCCATTCCTTCACCGTCACCGCCGGCGACCCGGTCATCATGCTGGAAGAACCCATACCCGCGACCCGAAAGGCACTGGCCAAGGCCGGTCTTTCCATCGACGATATCGACCTGTTCGAGGTCAACGAGGCGTTCGCCCCGATCCCGCTTGCCTGGCTCCAGGCGACCGGCGCCGATCCGGCCAAGACAAACGCCTTCGGC
Organism: Allosphingosinicella sp.; assembly: GCA_035248285.1. GTDB lineage: Bacteria > Pseudomonadota > Alphaproteobacteria > Sphingomonadales > Sphingomonadaceae > Allosphingosinicella. Next base: position 90,152 of record DATFHP010000014.1, read on the forward strand.
GGCGCCATCGCGCTCGGCCATCCGCTCGGCGCGACCGGCACCAAGCTGATGACCACGCTGGTCCATGGCCTGCGGCGGACGGGCAAGCGCTGGGGCCTCCAGACGATGTGCGAAGGCGGCGGCATCGCCAACGTGACCATCCTGGAGGCGGCCTGACCATACTGGCCCGGCCACTTTTACCCTACTAAATGCCCAGTAAAGTCAGCGCCCTATCGGGGGATCTCGGCGGGCCACGCACGATAATGATGAGCACTATCTCTATGCTATAGCGATATTATGGTGGCGGCACTCAACGCGCTGCGGCCGGCTGCAGCCACGTTCACGTGCGCAGAACTGCCTCACCTGTGCGTGGATTCGTCAAAGTCACATTCTCAAGAGCCTTGATAAGCCAACCGGCGTGAGTGCGCGTTAGCACCGCAAGGATCAACGTATCGACGGAGTGGGCGCCCGCCGGATGCGTGTCGCCGACAATGAGGCGGCTCCAGAAGTGAACGACAGCCGCGTCCTCGGCGATGGGAACGACGTCGATCAGCTCATTCTTGAGCATAGAGTCGCTATAAATTGTCTCGTGAATCGGCGTATGGATAGCGACGATTTCGTCGAGCCCTTTCACATAGTGCCCGAACCGATTCACGAACGTGGCATCGACGTGAAACAGTGATCCCAACGCAACCATGTCATGGGCATTCCACGCGAGTTGAAATTTCTCGCTTACCTCTTCCGGTCGTGACACCCCCGACATGAAATTTTCCATTTCAGTAGAAAAAACGAAAACATCATACCCAGTTCCGAGGCAATGAAGAACTCCTGCTCCAGCGTCACCCCGTGCAATCGATCAATGGAGCCGCGCGGCGTGGTGCAACCGGCGGT
>DATFHP010000015.1:0-13244 GCA_035248285.1 Allosphingosinicella sp.
ATCCTGACGTTCAGGTGCCGCGGGCGATCTACGACGAACAGAAGAAGGCGCTCATCGTGACGCTGCGTCCGGGCCGCACCGCTTCGACCTCGGAAGTCCGCAGCTGGACCTTCAACAATCTCGCTTCCAATCAGGATTGGAGCGTCTGGCAGGACGGGCGCAAGGTCGCGACCTTGCACGCCGGCGCGGTGACGCCGGCCGACGGCGTGACCGGGTTCCAGGCGCAAGGCACCGCCTTGAACGTGAGCATGCCGGTCGCGAAGGAAACCACCTTCATAATCGCGCAGGAGTGATTGGATTTTGTTCGTAAGACCAAATCTTAATAAGACGGTTTGTCTCTAGCTTCGAGTATCAAGTCGCATGCTGCGCGCGGCAACATCACGTCTGCAATCGCTGAAGTGGGGCGCGTTCGTCACACTGATCGCCTTGGCGCTACTCTCTCCGGCGGTCGCCGCGGAGACGTCCGCTACAGGCGTTTCAGCTTCGCGCACTATCCGCTCGTCAGCCGGCGGATCCTGGAACCTTATCGATACCAGGGGCCGCCCGGTCTCCGAACGGGATCTGAAAGGCAAGCCCTCGGTCATATTCTTCGGTTTCACTTATTGTCCGGATATTTGCCCGACGACACTCTTGGCCATGACCGCATGGATGAAAAAGCTCGGCAAGGACGCCAACAAGCTCAATGTTGTTTTCATAACGCTTGACCCCAAACGCGATACGCCCGCGATCCTCGCCCAGTATCTGTCCTACTTCGACCCCCGCATTCGAGGCCTGACCGGGACATCGGCCCAGGTTGCGATCGCTGCCAAGCGGTACGGCGTCTCCTATCAAATCGTTCCGGCCGATGCTGGGGAATATTCGATAGCGCACTCGTCGATGATCTATTTGATCGGTCGGGACGGTCGGCTGGCGGACACCATCGGCCGACAGCTCACCGAGGCCGAAGCCCTGGGAAAATTGCGCCGGCTATCCCGCAATTGACTGGGCTGCCGGCCGGCCGGCGCGCGCTCCGCGCCGCCCGACAGATTGTGTCCGCCATGCAACAAGGCGAATGGAGCTGGAGCGTTGCCGGGCCGGATGAGGAACCTGCAATGGCCAAATCCGGCTAAACTGTGTACAGGGCCGGCAGGTGGGCACGGAGCCGGAGCTCCGGAAGTGGCGGCTTGAAGCCAGGTGACTTATTCCTATAATACAGTTGAGTGCCGTCGGCACCCCGTCTGCGGATTGGGAAAGATGAACAAGATGAATGTCGAAACGCCTTGGCGATGCAAGGCGCTCGAGGACGGAGACCTCAGCGATGATTTGCGCGCGGCCCGCGGGCGGCGGCGGATCGTCATCTCTGCCGCTGTCGCGCTCATCCTGCTGCTCATTGTGGTTGCCGTCTTGCTGCTGCGCGGCGGCGCTCCGGCGGCCAAGACGGCTGCGGTGGATCTGCCGCATGTCACTGTGATCGTGCCGGGGCGCCAGCAGGTCGCGAATCTGATCAATGCGACCGGCAGCCTCGCAGCCCGCCGCGACATGCCGGTCGGCGTCGTTGGCGAAGGCGGAATGGTGACGCGCGTGCTGGTCGAGGCCGGCGATTGGGTGCGCGCGGGCCAGACGCTGGCGGTGCTCGAGCGGTCGGTCCAGGCCGAGGAGGCGCGCCAGCTTGCCGCCAACATCGATGTCGCGCGCGCCGATGCCGCGCTCGCTCAGCAGGAACTCGATCGCGCGCAGGCGCTGGTCAGCCGTGGCTTCATCTCGAAGGCAGATCTGCAGCGGCGCATCGCGACCCGCGATGCGGCCAATGCGCGGGTGCGGGTGGCGCAAGCGCAGCTCGGGGCCTCGCGGGCACGGATCGGCAGGCTCGACATACGTGCGCCCGCGGCCGGCCTCGTGCTCCAACGCAACGTCGAAGCGGGGCAGGTCGTGGGGGCCGGTTCCGGGGGTCTGTTCCGCATCGCCGAGCGCGGCGAGGTGGAGCTTCGGGCATTGCTGGCGCAAGAGGATCTCGCGCGGCTGACGGTGGGAACGCCGGCGACGGTGACTCCGGTGGGCGGGGCGCGCAGCTTCCAGGGCAGCGTATGGCAGCTGTCGCCGATCGTCGATCCGCAATCGCGGCAAGGTGAAGCCCGTATCGCGATTCCCTACGCCCCCGACCTTCGGCCGGGCGGCTTCGCGAGCGCAGAGATCCGCGCCGGCGCGGTCGATGCCCCTCTGCTCCCCGAAACGGCCGTGCAGAGCGATGCCAAGGGCAATTACGTCTTCATCGTCGACGCTCAGAACCGGGCCGTTCGACGGGACGTCAAGGTGGGCGATGTCTCCGATCGCGGCGTCGCCGTGGTACGTGGGTTGAACGGCAACGAGCGGGTCGTCTTGTCGGCGGGCGCGTTCCTCAACCCGGGCGACAAGGTTCAGCCGGTGCGCGCCGCCGCGCGCTCGTGAAGCGGATCGCATCATGAACTTCCGCAACATTTCGGCCTGGGCGATCCGCAACCCGATCCCGCCGATCGTCCTGTTCGTGTTCCTCTCGGTGGCCGGCATCATCGCCTTCATGGGGTTGGCCGTGAACGACCAGCCGGACGTCGAAGCGCCGGTCGTCACCGTCACCGTCAGCCAGCCGGGCGCCGCGCCGACCGAGCTCGAGACGCAGGTGACGCAGCGCGTCGAGGCGGCGGCGCGCGGCGTCAACGGCGTGGACGAGCTGCAATCCTTCGTCGGCGAGGGCTATTCGAACACGACGGTGACATTCGATTTCGGCATTCCGGTCGATCGCGCGCTCAACGACGTGCGTAACGCGGTGGCGCAGATCAGAAGCGAGCTGCCCGAGGGAATATTGGAGCCGCAGGTCACGCGTGTCGACATCTCCAACGGTGGCCCGCTCGCCTATTTCTCCGCCGAAGCGAAAGACATGACGCTCGAGCAATTGAGCTGGTATGTCGACAATTCGGTGACCAAACGGCTGCTCTCGATCGAGGGAATGTCGGCGGTCACGCGGGGCGGGGGCGTCAGCCGCGAAATCCGCGTCATTCTCGATCCGGCGAAGATGCAGGCGCAGGGGATCACCGCCGCCCAGGTCAATGCCCAGCTGCGGCAGACCAACGTCAACGCCTCCGGCGGCAGGGCGGAGATCGCCGGTGCGGAGCAGGCGGTGCGCGTGCTCGGCAACGCCCGCAATGCCTACGACCTGGGAGAGGCTCAGATCGCAGTGGGCACGGGGCGGACGATCAAGCTCAGCGACATCGCCGAAGTGCGCGATCTTCATGCCGAGCAACGCAATTTGAGCATGAGAAACGGCCGCGAGGTGCTGAGCTTCGGCATCGCCAAGTCCAAGGGCGCTTCGGATCTCTCCGTGTTCGCGTCCGCCATCAAGGAATTGAAGAAGATAGAGAAGGAAAATCCCAAGATCCATTTTGTCCCGATGTTCACCAAGACCGACTACATCGAGAGCCAATATCATTCGGCGATGGCGGCGATGGTGGAAGGCGCCGTTCTGGCGGTGCTGGTGGTCTTCCTCTTTCTGCGCGATTGGCGCGCCACCATCATTTCGGCGTTGGCGATCCCGCTCGCGGCCATTCCCACATTCTGGTTCATGGATCTGATGGGCTTCACGCTCAACTCGCTGAGCCTGCTGGCCTTGAGCCTGGTCGCGGGCGTGCTGGTCGACGATGCGATCGTCGAGATCGAGAATATCGTGCGGCACATGCGCATGGGCAAGAGCGCTTACCAGGCCGCGATCGATGCCGCCGACGAAATCGGGCTCGCGGTGCTGGCGACCACGATGGCGATCGTGGCCGTGTTCCTCCCCGTCGGCCTCATGCCGGGGATCGCCGGGCAGTTCTTCAAGGCATTCGGATTCACCGTCGTCGTGTCGGTCCTGCTCAGCCTCGCGGTGGCACGGCTGATCACGCCGATGATTGCAGCTTATTTCCTCAAGGCCCACGGCCATGCTTCCCACGGCGAAGGCTGGCTGATGGATCGCTATTTGGCGGTGCTGCGCTGGTCGCTCGACCATCGTTGGAAAACCGTCGCGATCGGCGCTTTCGCATTGTTGACGACGATTCTGTCCTTCTACACGCTGCCGATGCAGTTCCAGCCCTCGATCAACACCGATTATAGCGCCGTTGCGATCGAAATGCCTCCCGGTGCCACCAAGGAGCAGACGATCGCCGTGACCGAGCATGTGGTCCGGATCCTCGACGCCGAGCCTGACGTCATATCACCCTTTTCGGACATCAATGTCGGATCGGCGACCATCTATCTCACGCTCGACAAGCACCGGAAGCGCACCAGCGTGGAGTTCGAGCGCGCGCTCGCACCCAGGCTCAACAGCATCCCTGACGCCCGTGTCCATTTCCAGTCGCAGCAGGGCGGATTCAGCGGCCGCGACGTGACCATCATGCTGGGCGGCGAGGACCCCGCCTCGCTCAGCAGCGCGGCGGTGGCGGTGGTCAATCAGATGAGCAGCGTGCCGGAATTGGTGGCGCCGCGCATCGAAGGCGATCTCCAGCGGCCCGAGATCACGATCAAGCCGAGGCTGGACCTCGCGGCGGATCTTGGCGTGACCACCGCGGCGCTGAGCCAGACGATCCGTATCGCGACGCTGGGTGAGATCGATCAAAACAGCGCCAAATTCTCGCTTTCCGACCGCCAGATACCGATCCGCGTCGCATTGAAGGAAGAGTCGCGCCGCAACCTTTCCACGATCGAGAACCTGCCCGTGCCGACCGCGCGCGGTGGATCGGTGCCGCTCAAGCTGGTGGCCGAGATCAGCTTCGGGGCTGGGCCGACCGAGCTTCGCCGTTACGATCAGACCCGGCGCCTGGTGATCGGTGCCGATCTGGCGCCCGGCAAGGTGACCAGCGAGGCCATGTCGAAGATCCACGATCTGCCGGCGATGAAGACCCTGCCTGCCGGCGTGAGGGAGATCGACTCGGGACCGAACAAGTGGCAGGCGGAGATGATCCGCAACTTCATCATCGCCGTCATTTCGGGCATATTCCTGGTCTTCGCGGTGCTCGTGCTTCTCTATCGGCGCGTGCTTCCACCTTTCGTGAACATGGGTTCGCTGCTGCTGGCACCGCTGGGAAGCGCGCTCGCGCTGCATGTCACCGGCAATGTGCTTTCGATCAGCGTGTTCATCGGTCTGCTGATGCTGCTCGGGATCGTCGCCAAGAATTCGATCCTGCTGGTCGATTTTGCGCTCGACGAGATGGACAAGGGCATCGACCAGATGACCGCGATCATCGATGCCGGGCACAAGCGCGCGCAGCCGATCGTCATGACCACCGTGGCGATGGTCGCGGGTATGGTGCCGACCGCGATTTCGATTTCGGGCGACTCGTCTTGGCGGGCTCCCATGGGCATCACGGTGATCGGCGGCCTGCTTTTGTCGACCTTGCTGACATTGGTCATCGTTCCGGCCGGCTTCAGCTTGGCGGTGGACTTCGAGCAGAAGCTCGGCCCCTTCCTCAAGCGCTGGCTGACCAACGGCGGCGAGGATGCGATCACGCCCGCGCCCCACGCGGCCGAGTGAACTGATCGCTGCTTCGTCTATTGGTGGAGGCATGAGCTTCATCGAACGCTCGGGCCTCGCGCGCTTCAGCCTTGTTCAAGGCGGCGTCCGGTCGATGCGGATCGTCGCGACCGGCCTGCTGGTGGCGATGGCGCTGGTCTTCGTCGCCGCCGATCGCCTCGATCAGGTCCACCCGGCCTGGGGCTATGTCAAATCCTTCGCCGAAGCGGCGATGGTCGGCGGTCTTGCCGATTGGTTCGCGGTCACCGCGCTGTTCCGCCGTCCGCTGGGGCTGCCGATCCCCCACACCGCGATCATTCCGCGCAACAAGGACCGGATCGGGGAAGCGCTGGCGCAGTTCCTGCGCGACAATTTCCTCACGCCCTCGGTGGTCGCGCGACGGATGCGATCGATCGACGCGGCCGGCGCGATCGGCCGCTTCCTGATCGCGCCTCGCGGCGAAGGCCGGCTCCGCGAAGGCGCTTCGCGGCTGCTCGTCGACATTCTCGAGGCGCTTGACCAGGAAAGGCTCGGCGGAATGGTCAAGACCGCCGTCGCATCGCGCATGCGATCGCTGGAGGTCTCGCCCCTGCTCGGCCAGACATTGGGCGCCGCGATCGACGAGGAACGCCATATCCCGGTGCTCGACAGCCTCGTCACCTGGGCCGGCCGCACGATTGACGCCAATGAGGATCTCATCCGCGACATGGTACACCAGCGCGCCGGCTGGATCATGCGGTTGGCCGGGCTCGACGAGCGGCTCGCCGACGCGATCGTCGATGGCCTCCGGAGGCTCAGCATCGATATGGCGGTCGATCCCCGCCATCCGCTGCGCGCCAAGGCCGAGGAAGGGCTCGCCACGCTTGCCGCCGACCTGACGCGCGATCCGGAGCTTCGCGCGCGCGTCGAGGAGATCAAGAACGAGATCATCGGCAACAAGGCGGTGAGCGCGTGGATCGACGGGCTATGGGAGCGGACGCGCGCCGGGATGCTGCGCTCGGCCCGCCATCCCGAGGAGGCGATGGCGGGCAAGCTCGGCGAGGCCTTGCGTCAACTCGGCACGACCTTGCATGAGGATCGCCACCTCAAGGCGACGATCAACCAGTTCGCGCGGCGGGCCGTGGTCGGTGCGGTGGCGCGCTATGGCGCCGGCCTCGTCACCTTGGTTTCGGAAACGATCCGCAGCTGGGATGCGCGCACCGTCACCGATCGGCTGGAAGGCGCGGTCGGCCGCGACCTCCAATATATCCGCGTCAACGGAACGCTCGTCGGCGGACTGGTCGGCCTGTTGATCCACGCGGTCGCGTGAAACCGGAAGTCGGAGGTCGGAAAGAGCCTCGCCCAGCTCCATTATTTCCGATCTCCGATTTCTACCCCTCCGACTGCCGTTCGATGTCGGCGCCCACCCCCTGCAATTTTTCCTCGAGGCGTTCATAGCCGCGGTCGAGGTGGTAGACGCGTGCCACCTGCGTTTCGCCGTCGGCGGCGAGACCGGCGAGCACCAGCCCCATCGAGGCGCGCAGATCGGTCGCCATCACCGGCGCGCCGTGCAGCGCCTCGACGCCGCGGACCACGGCCGAGCGCCCGCGTACCTCGATATCGGCGCCCATTCGGCTCAGCTCGGGGACATGCATGTAGCGGTTCTCGAAGATCGTCTCGGTCAGCAGGCTCGTTCCCTTGGCCAGGCTCAGCATCGCCATGAATTGCGCCTGCATGTCGGTGGGGAAGGCGGGGAAAGGCGCGGTCGAAAGGGTCAGCGGTCGGATCGCTCCGTTGGCGCTCACCTTGATCCCGTTCTCGACATCCTCGACGGTCACGCCCGCGTCGGTAAGCCCGGCGAGGATGCCGTGCATCGACTCCCTTCGCGCGCCGACGAGCTCCAGCGCTCCTCCGGTGATCGCCGCAGCGCAGGCATAGCTGCCCGCCTCGATCCGGTCGGGCATTACCGCATAGGTCGCGCCGTGCAGCTCCTTTGTGCCGCGCACCGTCAAAGTATCGCTGCGCAGGCCTTCGATGTGCGCGCCCATCGCGATCAGGCATTGGGCGAGATCGGTGATCTCGGGCTCGCGGGCGGCATTTTCGATCACCGTCTCGCCTTTCGCGAGCACCGCCGCCATCAATGCATTCTCGGTCGCCCCGACCGACACCGTCGGAAAACTGATCGTGCCGCCGGTGAGCCCGCTTTTGGGAGCAATGGCCCGCACATAGCCGCCGGTCAGCTCGATCTCCGCGCCGAGTGCCTCGAGCGCCTTGAGATGCAGATCGATCGGCCGGTTGCCGATCGCGCAGCCGCCGGGCAGCGACACGGTGGCCTCGCCTGCGCGCGCGAGCAGCGGCCCGAGCACCAGGATCGAGGCGCGCATCTTGCGAACGATGTCGTAAGGTGCGACCGTCGAGGCGACGTTGGATGCCCGCAAGGTCATCACCCGCCCGAAATCCTCCGGCTTCGATCCCTCTACCGTGGTCGACACGCCGAGCTGGTTGAGCAGGTGACCGAAACTGTCGACGTCCGCGAGGCGGGGAAGATTGCGGAGCGTCAGCGGCTCGTCGGTGAGCAAGGCGCAGGGAAGCAGCGTCAGCGCCGCATTCTTCGCGCCCGAGATCGGGATCCTGCCCCTGAGCGGCCGCCCGCCCTTGATGATGATCTTGTCCATCGTCGGCGGCCTTAGGGTCCAAACCCAGTCACGGCAACGGTCGTGATCGCCCGGAGAGTTGTACCGGCAAGGAGGGCCGCGCAGGGCGGAGCGGTGTCTCCGTCCAAGCGGCCCGACGATGTCCGGTGCAGCTCTCCGGGCGACCCCGAAGGGGCGGGCGTATTTTGGCGCACTGCGGCGTCGCTCCTCGGTCACGATGAATCCTCATCGCTCCCTCCATCGCTCCTTGCCGTGCGCCAAAATACGCTCCGTCCCGACCATTGTCGTGACTGGGTTTGGACCCTCGAGTCCAAACCCAGTCACGGCAACGGTCGGTAGTGTCTCAGTTTGCTGAGACGCTACCCAACGGCCGTCGTTGCCGAGGCTCCGGTTGACGTCCGGCGCAAGGCCGTGATCGGCGAAATTTCCCAGTTATGGCTTAATGTTGCATAAGGCTCGCGCCTTGATTTCGGTTAGAGCGGGCTGCATCCGCTGGGCCTAGAAGGAGCCGGCGTACGCGTGGTTAATGGAGTGGATCTTGGGGGGCAGCTGTCTAGCCGAACGCTTGTCGCATTATGTCGATCTGACGCCGCGCGAGCACGAAACGCTCGACGCGCTGGAACAGCAGGAACGGAACTTCAAGCGCGGCGCGATCGTGCAGCGCGAGCATGACGAAGCGCGCGATCTGTTCATCGTCCGCAAGGGGTGGCTGTTCAGCTGCGTCCTGCTCGACAACGGCAATCGTCAGATCATGCGCCTGCATTTCCCCGGCGACGTCGTGGGGCTATCGAGCATCGCTTTCGGCAGGGCGGCGGATTCGATCGTCGCCGTGACCGACGTTTCCTTGTGCCCATTCGGCAGGAATCGGCTGTCGCAGCTGTTCGCCGATCACCCGCGGCTTGCCGCCCTCATCTTCACGCTGATGGTCGCGGAACGCGCCGCGCTGGCCGACCGGCTGGCCTCGATCGGCCGGACTCCCGCCCGGGCCCGGGTCGGCGCAGTGATCTGCGAGATATTCGCACGGCTGCGGATCTTGCAGAACGAGCGGACTGATGAATTCCATATTCCGCTGACCCAGGAAGACATCGGCGATGCGACCGGCCTGACCGCGGTCCACGTCAACCGGATGATGCGCGGCCTGGTCGATGACGGGCTCATCGAGCGCAACGGCGGCACGATGCGCCTGCTTCAGGAAGAACGCCTGGCGCAGGAGGCCAATTTCATCGACCGTTTCGCAACGATCGATACCAGCTGGCTGCCTGAACCGCGATGAGGAGCCGGATCGGCTCGCCCTTTTACGCCTTTTCCAGCGTGCACTGCAGCGGATGCTGGTTCTCGCGCGCGTAATCGATCACCTGCGACACCTTGGTCTCTGCGACCTCATAGCTGAAGATGCCGCACACGCCGACGCCGCGCTGGTGGACGTGCAGCATGACGCGCGTCGCGTCTTCGATACTCATCTTGAAGAAGCGCTGCAGCACCAGCACGACGAATTCCATCGGCGTATAATCGTCGTTGAGCATAAGCACTTTGTAGGGCGAGGGGCTTTTGGTGCGGGTGCGGGTGCGGGTCGCCACGCCCAGGCCGGTGCCCTCGTCGTCGCCCTTCCGCTCGCTCATTGCGACGGTCATGGAATCTACGCTGCCCATAGGCTCGTATAAATATGGCAATCGGCCCCCGCGCGGCAAGAGTCTGACGTGGTTTACGATTGAGAATGTCGCATGGGACGGCGCGCTTGTCGCACCAATAAGAAGGACGGCCGCGAACGCGGCCGTCCCTCCCTACGCAAACACTGGGGCCAAGACCCTTGGCCTTCGCTTAAGCGGCGATGGCGCTCTTGACCCTTTCGGCCGCGACCGAATAGCGGCTCGATAGCGGCTCGAACACTTCGCCGGCCAGCTTGAGGACCGCTTCGCTGAGCTTGGAACTCTCGGCCACCATGCTGTCGAACTGGCTCTTGGCGAACTCGCTCTGGAGCCGGAACAAATCGGTCGGCGACTTCACCTCGGTGAAGTTGCGCAGCGCGCTCGAAGCCTCTTCGAAGCTCTTGCGGCCGTAGTCGGCAGCTTCCTGGCTGAGGCTCTCGACGCCCTTCGCGGCGACCTTGGACGAAGCGACCAGTGCCTCGACATTGCCGCGGGTCAGCTCGGCGAGCTCCTCGACCAGCTTGGCATTCTTCTCGAAGGCTGTGCGGGCGCGCTCGTTCACGTCGCCGAACATAGCCTGAACGCGGTCCGTGGCCGCTTGTGTCGCATCTTTCTTCATCGTCATATTCCCTTCCTTGGATTCAGGCGCCTCGGGGCCGAAAGTCGGCTCGCCGCTATAGACCGAGCTGTCCGTGGCAGCGGCGGGCGCACTCTTCTCGCTTGCCATAGCTGTCGCTCCCTTTGCTGCGCTGCACATAAGGGGGATTTGTGACGATTTCAAGAATAATTTGTGCACTGCAGCATTTCTTGCACGCGTACGGGAAAAGAACGCGTCCAAACGCCGCTATCGAGCGGCGAGCTGCGCGAGGCTCCAACCCAATCGCGGCAATGCGCCCGCTCCCTTCGGGTGTCGCCTGGAATGATCCAACCCATGCAGGCACGCGATATCCCCCGGACAGGGCTGCGGATTGCCGGGAGGCATGGCCTGCCACCTTGCCGGCTCGCCCCTCCGGGCGATCACGGCCGTTGCGAGTAAGGGGTCTGGACCCTAGCCTCGTTCCGGTTCAGGTTGAACCGGAACGAGGCTAGAAAGTTCTTTGATTGCCGTGATTTCCGAGCCGCCAGATGATTCCATCTGGCTCGAAATCACCCTAGGGGCTGGCGGGTTTGTCGCCGCCGAGCTGGGTCACGCCGAACGTCAGCAGCGCAGCCGCGACGATCGCGCCCAGGATCAGGAAGAGGTCGGAATTGCCCTGCTCCTGCGTGGTCGGCAGGTCACGCGTCGGGGTCCGGTCCGGGCGCGATTGCGCCAGCGAGGGGGCGGGTGCGAAAGCCAGGGATGCGGCGGCAAGGATCGCCAGCGGGCGTGACAACATCATTCGGTCTTTCTGCGAGGGTTCGCATCGCCGAATAGAGCGGTCGGTCATGCTTGTCGAGGCTTTGGGTCGGCGTCGGCTCGGTCAGTGCTCGCGCACATATCGGCCCGGCGCGTCGTCGAGCGCCTTCAGCCTGCCCTTGCCGGGAACGCGCGCGCCCTTGGCCGGCACCATCGCATCCGACTTGCGTTCGATCCAACGGTGCCAATCCGGCCACCAGCTGCCCTTGGTCTCGTGCGCCCCGGCCAGGAATTCGTCGAGCGTGTCGACTTGCGCCTCGTTGGTCCAATATTGATATTTTTGCGCGTCGGGTGGGTTGATCACGCCGGCGATATGGCCCGAGCCGGCAAGCACGAAGCGCAGCGGTCCCTGGAAATGATGCGTGATCTTCCAGACGCTCCCCGGCGGGGCGATATGGTCCTCGCGGCCGGCCTGCACATAGGCCGGCACCTTCACCCTGGCGAGGTTGACCGGCGTTCCCAAGACGGTGACTGCGCCCGGCTGGACCAGCTTGTTGTCGCGGTAGAAGTCCTTGAGATAGGCTAGGTGCCATTTGGCGGGCAGGTTGGTGGTGTCGCCGTTCCAGTAGAGCAGGTCGAACGGCGCATAATCCTCGCCCAGCAGGTAATTGTGGGTCACGTAGCTCCAGATGAGGTCGCGGCCGCGCAGCATGTTGAACGTCGCCGCCATGTAGCGCCCGTCCAGATACCCTTTCTCGGCCGACAATTGCTGGACCAGCCGCAGCGCTTCGTCGTCGACGAACAGGTGGAGATCGCCGGCGGCGGAGAAATCCACTTGCGCGGTGAGGAAGGTCGCGCTCGCGACCTTCTCGGCCTCGTCGCGTGCCTCGAGCACCGCCAGCGTCGCCGCCAGCGTCGTGCCTGCCACGCAATAGCCGAGGGCATGGACCTCGTCGACCTTGAGCAGGCCGCGCACGGTATCGATCGTGTCGATCTGGGCCTGCACATAATCGTCCAGGGTGATTTCGGCCAACGTCTCGTCGGCCGATTTCCACGAGACCATGAACACGGTCAGCCCGCTGGCGACCGCCCATCGGATGAAGCTTTTCCTGGGGTTGAGATCGAGAATGTAGAAGCGGTTGATCCATGGCGGGAAGATCACCAGCGGCGTCTCGTAGACCTCGCTTGTGGCGGGCGCATATTGGATGATCTCGTAGAGCGGGGTCCGCTTGATCACCTTGCCGGGCGTGGTTGCGATGGTGCGGCCGACCTCGAAGGCATCGGGATCGGTGTGCGACAGCTGGCCGCGATCGACATCGCGCAGCATATGCTCGAGGCCCTTGAGCAGATTGTCGCCGCGCGTCGCGACGGTCTTGGCGAGCACCTGCGGGTTGGTCAGCGCGAAATTGGCCGGGCTGATCGCGTCGACGAAGGCTTGGGCGGCGAAGCGCAGCCGCTCGCGTTGGGCCTCGTCGACGCCCTCGATCGCCTCGACGCTGCCGAGCAGCCGTTCGGAGACGAGGAGATAGCTCTGCCTGATTATGTCGAAGATCGGATTGTCGCGCCATTCGGGCGCCGAGAAGCGCGTGTCCTTGTCGGCTCTGTCTTCCAGCGCGCTCCTGCCGCCGCGCAAGCCCAGCGTCCGCTGCCAGATCGCCAGACCCTCGTTCCAAAGCTCGGCCTGGGTCTTGGCGAGCATGGCGGGATCGGCGAACAGCGGCGCTCCGGGCCAAAGGCCGATCGGGATCCTGCCTTCGTCGCCTGCAAGCGACTCGGGTGCCTGCGCCATGCGGCCGGCGACGTGCTCCATCATCAGCTGCTGGGCGCGGCCCATCACCCACGTCCAATGCTGCATGTCCTCCAGCGAGGGGAACGGCATGGTGTCAACCGTGTCAGCCATCGAACGCCACCTTTCCCGATCATGATAGTGAGTGAGCCCGCGGCGGGAAAGCAGCGTGCGATAGCGGAGCCAAACGCGCCGCGGGTGCGGGCGGGCCCAAACCGCTCCTGGCCATTGTCGGGAGTGGGTTTGAACCTTATGCAGCCCGCATGAACGACGATTTCTACCGTATCCGCCGCCTCCCGCCCTATGTCTTCGCGGAAGTCAACGCGATGAAGGCGGCGGCGCGCGCGCG
>DATFHP010000016.1:0-8662 GCA_035248285.1 Allosphingosinicella sp.
CGAAGGCTTTTTCGCCAAGCTCAAGCAATACCGGCGCATCGCAACCCGCTACGATAAACTCGCCGTCAATTTCCTCGGCTTCATCAAACTCGCCAGCATCATGCTATGGCTCAAATAGCTAAAATGTCACTACAGCCTAGAGTGATTTCGAGCCAGATGGAATCATCTGGCGGCTCGGAAATCACGGCAATCAAAGAACTTTCTAGCCTCGTTCCGGTTCAACCTGAACCGGAACGAGGCTAGGTCCGCTGCGAGCTCGAGGCCGTCTTTGCGGCGTGGGCGCTGTCCTCGGCGAGCAGCCTGCGCGACCGGACGATGATATCGACCCAATCGGCGAAGGCGGACGCCAGGTTGAGCACCACCGCCTTCAGCGGACCGTCCTTGATGCACCCGTCGGCGTCGAAGCTGTCGTCGGTCACATGTCCGAGATAGGCCTCGGGCTGCTGCATCATCGGCATGTTCAGGAACACGCCGGCCTGGCGCAATTGGTGATTGGCGCCGAACCCGCCGATGCTGCCCGGGGACGCACTGATGATCGCCGCCGGCTTCTTGTCCCAGACGCTCTGGCCATAAGGCCGCGAGCCGACGTCGACAGCGTTCTTGAGCACGCCGGGAATGCCGCGATTATATTCCGGCGTGCAGAACAGGATGCCGTCCATGCCGGCGATCTGCTGGCGAAAGCGTACATGCTCCGCCGGCGGGTTCGCATCGTCGTCCTGATTGTAGAGCGGGAGATTTCCGATCTCGACGATCGTACAGTCGAGCTTGTCCGAAGCGAATCCGCAAATCGATCGTGCCACCTTCCGGTTGATGCTGCCCTCGCGAAGGCTGCCGACGATGATTGCGATCTTGTGCCCGGTCATCGATGCGAATCTCTTTTCAGTTGCACGCCTTCCAATGTGCGGAACCGATAAAGGTTGCGGCCGTCATGCACGGACATTGCGATTGTCCCGGCATCCCCTACCCCTGGGCGCACGTCCTGCCGAACCCCCAAGGTCCAAACCTAGGCTAGCGAATGCATCGGGCCGCTTTCGGCCAATTGGTCAACTGCCGCTTGTTGGTGGCACGTTCGAGGCACCATTGGACTCGCGCCTGAGAAGGCCTGGGCGCGATCGTGATTTCGCGCAGGAGCGCGCGAATGCCCTCCCGTTGCTGCGTCACGCACTGTTCCCTGCCGCGACAAAATTGGATCATTCTCGCCGTGACGGGATCGACGGTGACGGGTGCAGCCTCGGCGGAGCCCAAACACTGCACAATGGCCAGTGCGATAATAGCTTTCTTCATCCTCCCCTTGCGCCATCCATTTAGGAAACCCGCACGGCTGCTTGTGCTCCATCGGCGCGGTCGGCGCAATAGAGTCGGAGCGTGGGCGACATAGTCGGCGCATGGCAGGACCTCTTCGCCAATTCGAGTCCCGTTTTCCCGCGCCATATCCAATTTTAAATCTTCTGCACTTAAGGCAGAGCCGTGGCACGGCGCCGCAAAGGAAGACATAGGATGACGCGAGCGACATGGACTTCAATCCGATGAGCGCATCACTCAGCAACGTCGACGTCTGCCTGAACCTCGTTCGTTATGCGCAGCGATCGCTGGAGGAATTTCGCAAGACCGCCGGATCGCGTGCGCGCATCTCCTTTTCGATGAACAACGGCCAGGCGCATAGCGGGACCGAAATCTTGGAAGTGGACGGCGCCTGGATCGTCCGAAGCGGTTCGACCGAGACGCTGATCAATCCGCTGTCCATTTCATCGTTCAAGCTGATCGATTAGGCCGGGCCGAATAGGGACATCCGATGGTGTCGCGCGCGGCCAATGTTTTTTGAGCGGCCGGGAATATCCGTTCCGAGCAGACGGATATTGCGTTAATCGCGGCGAGGATGCACCACGACGCTTCCGAACGGCGGCATAAGGCAAAAGCAATCGAGTGCCGCGCCGGATGGGAGAAAGCAGTGGGCAAAGTCTCGATAGCGGTGCTCGATGGCGATCCTGTCGCCGCGGAGGTTCCGCCCGACGAGCATGGCCTTGGCGCCGTCACCACCAAGGCGCTGTTCGCGCGTCAATCGCAATCCCTTCTGCTGCGCTACCAGTTCCTGGCGCCCGGCGGCGCCCTGCAATGGACGAATGCGCGCGCCGATCACTGCGTCTTCGTGATCGGCGGCGCCATCGATGTCGGAGGCGTCCATATCGACGAAGGCGGCGTGGTGATCGTCGAACATGGCGGCAGCGCCCTTGTCGAAAGTGCCGGCGGCGCGATGTTGGCCGTGTTCGAGGCGAAATGCCGCCCGGAACGATCCGGAGGCAACGTCCATGCGATTTTGCACGGCGACGTCCCCAGGAAGGATCGGTTCGGCGGCGATCCGGCGATGGAATTCGCTTTGTTCGCGGCCTCCGATTGTCCCACCTGCGCGCTCTGGCTGCATGAAAACCGGTTCGGCGAGGACTTCGAAACAGGCCTGCATTCGCATTCCGAAGACGAAATCATGCTTGTCATCAAGGGCGAGATGATCCTGGGGCGACGCCATTATGGGCCGGGCACCGCGGTGGCGATAGCAAAGAATACGGTGTACGGATTCCGGGCCGGCCGGGGCGGCCTGAGGTTCGTCAACTTCCGCGCCAGCAGCCCTACCTATCGGCGCCACGGAACGGACGATGATATCGACGAGGCGGCGATCCTGATCGAGCAGGTCGGGAGGCCTGGCCATATCCCGCTCGGCGCCCCGCTACCGGTCTGACAGGGTGAGGCAATGAGCGACGCCCCGTTCTCGACGGCGAGACATGAGCATTTCTATCCCGCTCGGCGGCGCCGAGAGGGACAGACGAACCCCCGCTTGGAGAGATGGTGCTGCAATGGATAACACAGAGCGTGTCGATCTGGAGATCATCAGCGAGTCCATGATGGATTTGGTAAGCGCCGACGCCGGTCTGGAACAGATCTGCTCCGGATTCGAGTTCACCGAAGGCCCGATTTGGCATCCGATCGAGCAATGCCTCTATTTCAGCGACATGCCCGGCGATGTGCGCCGGCGGTGGAGCCCCACCGACGGCCTGAACGAAGTGCGGCGGCCGAGCAACAAATGCAACGGCATGACACTCGACGGCCAGGGAAGTTTGATCGTCTGCGAACATTCCACCAGCTCCGTCGTGCTCGAAAAACCCTCAGGGCAAAGGTCGGTCTTGGCGTCGCACTGGAACGATCTGGAGCTGAACAGCCCCAACGATGTCGTCGTCAGCCATCGCGGGGCAATCTATTTTACGGATCCCACCTACGGCCGAATACCCGTCTTCGGGGTCGAACGTGCGCAAGCGCTTCCCTTCCAGGGCGTGTTTTCGATCTCCCCAAATGGGGAGCTGTTCCTCGAGGCGGATGATTTCGGCCAGCCGAACGGGCTTTGCCTATTGCCGGGGGAAGAGGTTCTTTTGGTCAACGATACGGAACGCGCCCACATCCGGGCCTTTGACGTGACGGAGACCGGTCGCCTCGCCAACAGCCGGATTTTCTTCGAAGGCGTCGGAGATGGCGAATTCGGCGGCGGCATAGTCGACGGCATGAAATGCGACGAGCGAGGCAATATCTACGTCACCGGGCCTCGCGGGCTATGGGTCATCAGTCCAAAAGGCGAGCACCTCGGCGTCATCCGAATGCCCGAACATGCGGCCAATATGAATTGGGGAGGGAGCGACTGGAGAGATCTTTATTGCGCCTGCTCGACATCGATCTATCGAGTCAGGTTGAAGGTAAGAGGCAATAATGCTTCCTACATGGCGTTGCGGGCGACCTAGCCGGCAGGCAGCCCGCGCCCGACAATCCGCAGCCGCCAACCAAACCGACCGTCCATGCCGCT
The DNA here is from genome assembly GCA_035248285.1 of Allosphingosinicella sp. Lineage (GTDB taxonomy): Bacteria > Pseudomonadota > Alphaproteobacteria > Sphingomonadales > Sphingomonadaceae > Allosphingosinicella. Next base: position 3,842 of record DATFHP010000016.1, read on the forward strand.
TTGCCGGTGACGAAACTCAGGAATGGAATTTCCGACATAGGCGGCCTAGGTGGGACCGGCCCGCGTCAGCCCGCTTGGCGCCCCAAGGAATCGAAGGCAGAGTTTTGAGCAGCAAGACGCGTCCCATCGCCTGGTCCGCAGCGGCCCTCGAGGAAATATTGGCCAGGCACCGCCGCCGCGAGGGTCCGCTGCTGCCGATCCTGCACGACGTGCAGGCGCTGTTCGGCCACGTCCCCGCCGACGCGGTGCCGATCATCGCCGAGGCGCTCAACATCTCGCGCGCCGACGTCCATGGCGTGGTCAGCTTCTATCATGATTTCCGCGACCGGCCGTCCGACCGGCCGGTGATCAAGCTGTGCCGTGCCGAGGCCTGTCAGGCGCGCGGCGTCGCGGCGATCGCACCGATCCTCGAACGCGACGGCCGGATCGCACTCGAGACGGTCTATTGCCTCGGCCTGTGCGCGAGCGGCCCTTCGGCGATGATCGGCGACAAGGTCTACGCCCGGCTCGACCAGGCCGGCACGGCCCGCCTCGCCGACGAGGCGCTGGCATGAGGATCTTCGTTCCGGGCGACGCCGCGGCGGCGGCGGTAGGCGCCGACCAGGTGGCCGCCTCGCTGCACGCCGAGCTGACTCGCCGCAACTTCGCGCCCGAGATCGTCCGCACCGGATCGCGCGGCATGTTCGAGCTCGAACCGCTGGTCGAGATCGAGCGCGACGGGCGCCGGATCGGCTTCGGCCGGGTCGGCGCCGACGAGGCCGCATCGCTCGCGGCGGCGATTGCCGAGGGATCGGATCATCCGCGCGCACTCGGCCCGGTCGAAGACCTGCCTTTCCTCAAAGCGCAGACCCGCCTCACCTTCGCGCGCTGCGGCATCACCGATCCGCAATCGATCGAAGACTATCGCGCGCATGGCGGCCTGAAGGGGATCGCACGCGCGGTCGAGATCGGGCCGGCCGCAACGATCGAGGAGGTCGTCGCATCGGGCCTGCGCGGCCGCGGCGGCGCCGGCTTCCCGACCGGCATCAAATGGAAGACGGTCGCGGATACGTCCGCGCCGACGAAATATATCGTCTGCAACGCCGACGAGGGCGACAGCGGCACCTTCGCCGACCGCATGTTGATGGAGGGCGATCCGTTCGTCGTCATCGAAGGCATGGCGATCGCCGGGATCGCGGTCGGGGCGCGCTACGGCTATGTCTACATCCGCTCCGAATATCCGCACGCGATCCGCGCGATGGAGCGCGCGATCGAGACGGCGCGCAGCCACGGCCTGCTTGGGCCGCGCGCCGCCGGTTCCGGCCATGGCTTCGACATGGAGGTCCGCGTCGGCGCCGGCGCCTATGTGTGCGGCGAGGAAACCTCGCTGCTGGAAAGCATCGAGGGCAAGCGCGGCCAGGTCCGCGCCAAGCCGCCGCTGCCCGCGCACCAGGGATTGTTCGGCCAGCCGACCGTGATCAACAACGTCCTTTCGCTCGCCGCCGTGCCGTTCATCCTCGCCGAGGGCGGCCGCGCCTATGCCGATTACGGGATGGGCCGATCGCGCGGAACGATGCCGATCCAACTGGCCGGCAACGTTCGAAACGGCGGCCTGTTCGAGACTCCGTTCGGCCTCACGCTCGGCGAATTGGTCGAAGACATCGGCGGCGGGACCTTGTCGGGACGGCCGGTGCGCGCGGTGCAGGTCGGCGGGCCGCTCGGCGCCTATTTCCCACCGAGCATGTTCCACCTGCCGTTCGATTATGAGGCGTTCACCGAGGCCGACGGACTCATCGGCCATGCCGGGGTGGTGGTGTTCGACGACAGCGTCGACATGGCGCGGATGGCGCGCTTCGCGATGGAATTCTGCGAGGCCGAAAGCTGCGGCAAATGCACCCCCTGCCGGCTCGGCGCGACCCGCGGCAAGGAGACGCTCGACAGGATATTGGCCGGCGAACGCGTCGACGCCAATGTCGCGCTGCTCGAGGATCTGTGCAACGTGATGCGGCTCGGCTCGCTGTGCGCGCTTGGCGGATTCACGCCTTATCCGGTAAGATCGGCGCTGCGCTATTTCCGCGAGGATTTTCACGCCGCCGAAACGGCCGCAGGAATGGTCCGCAATTGATGCTCGCGCGTTGGACCCTGGAGGACAAGATATGGCTTTGATCCAGGACGCCGATCTCGGCACGCCGGCCAGCGGCGAGGAACGCCTGGTCGCGCTCACCATCGACGGCGAGGCCGTCTCGGTCGCGGCCGGCACCTCGATCATGCGCGCCGCCGCGCTGATCGGCACCGACATCCCCAAATTGTGCGCGACCGACCGGCTCGCGGCGTTCGGCTCGTGCCGCCTGTGCCTGGTGGAAATCGACGGGCGGCCGGGAACGCCCGCATCCTGCACGACGCCGGTCGCCGAAGGCATGGTCGTGCGCACGCGCAGCGACCAGCTCCAGACGCTGCGCCGCGGCGTGATGGAATTGTATTTCTCCGACCACCCGCTCGAGCGGCTCGACGCGCCGACCGAGGGCGACAGCGCGATGCATGCGATGGCCAAGGCGGTGGGCCTCACCGAAATCCGCTACGCGCAGGGCGGCGCCAATCATCTTTGCGCCGAGATCGACGAATCCAATCCCTATTTCGCCTTCGATCCGGCCAAATGCATTGTCTGTTCGCGCTGCGTGCGCGCCTGCGACGAGATCCAGGGGACGTTCGCGCTTACCATCGCCGGCCGCGGCTTCGAAAGCCGCGTCTCGGCGAGCCAGGAGGAACCGTTCTTCGAGTCCGAATGCGTGTCGTGCGGCGCCTGCGTCCAGGCCTGCCCGACCGGATCGCTGATCGAGAAGCCGGTGATCGCGATCGGCGCGCCGGATGAAAGCGTCGTCACCACCTGCGCCTATTGCGGCGTCGGCTGCAGCTTCAAGGCCGAGATGCGCGGCGAGCAGGTGGTGCGCATGGTGCCGTGGAAGGACGGCAAGGCCAACCGCGGCCACAGCTGCGTCAAGGGACGCTTCGCCTGGGGCTATGCCACCCATAAGGAACGCATCCTCAATCCGATGATCCGCGGCGCGATCGATGAGCCGTGGCGCGAGGTGAGTTGGGAGGAAGCAATCGCGCATACGGCGTCCGAGTTCCGCCGGCTGCAGGACAAATATGGCAAAAGGTCGATCGGCGGCATCACCTCGTCGCGCTGCACCAACGAAGAGACCTTCCTGGTCCAGAAGCTGGTCCGCGCCGGCTTCGGCAACAACAATGTCGATACATGCGCGCGCGTCTGCCATTCGCCGACCGGCTATGGCCTCAAGACCACCTTCGGCACATCGGCCGGCACGCAGGATTTCGACAGCGTCGACGAGGCCGACGTGGTCGTCATCGTCGGCGCCAATCCGACCGACGGCCATCCGGTCTTCGCCTCGCGCCTCAAGCAGCGCCTGCGCAAGGGCGCCAAGCTGATCGTCATCGATCCGCGGCGCACCGACATCGTCCGATCGCCGCATGTCGAGGCGAGCTTCCACCTGCCGGTGAAGCCGGGCGCCAATGTCGCGGTGCTGACCGCGCTCGCGCACGTCATCGTCACCGAGAAGCTGGCCGACGAGGCCTTCATCGCCGCGCGCTGCGACGCCGACGAATATGCCGATTGGGCCGAATTCGTCGCGCGGCCCGAACATTCGCCCGAGCAGTCCGAAGCCTATAGCGGCGTCCCGGCCGAGCTGGTGCGGGGCGCGGCGCGCCTCTATGCGACCGGCGGCAACGGCGCGATCTATTACGGGCTCGGCATTACCGAGCACAGCCAGGGCACCACCGCGGTGATGGCGATCGCCAACCTCGCCATGGCGACCGGCAACATCGGCCGGCCCGGCGTCGGCGTGAACCCGCTGCGCGGCCAGAACAACGTGCAGGGCGCGTGCGACATGGGCAGCTTCCCGCACGAGCTGTCGGGCTATCGCCACGTCTCCGACGACGCCGCGCGCGACATGTTCGAGAAGCTATGGGGCGCGCCGATCGACCGGGAGCCGGGCCTGCGCATCCCCAACATGCTCGATGCCGCGGTCGACGGCGTATTCAAGGGCCTCTACATCCAGGGCGAGGACATCCTCCAATCCGACCCCAACACCCGGCATGTCGCCGCCGGCCTCGCGGCGATGGAATGCGTCGTGGTCCACGACCTGTTCCTCAACGAGACCGCCAATTACGCGCACGTCTTCCTGCCCGGCTCGACCTTCCTCGAAAAGAACGGGACCTTCACCAACGCCGAGCGGCGCATCCAGCCGGTGCGCAAGGTGATGACGCCGCTCAACGGCCATGAGGATTGGGAGATCACCCAACTGCTCGCCAACGCGCTGGGGCTCGGCTGGCGCTACACCCATCCGGCGCAGATCATGGACGAGATCGCCGCGGTGACACCGACGTTCGCGGGCGTGAGCTTCGCCAAGCTGGATGCGCTGGGATCGGTGCAATGGCCGTGCAACGCGCAGGCGCCCGAGGGAACGCCGGTGATGCACATCGACCATTTCGTCCGCGGCAAGGGCAAGTTCGTGCGCACCGAATATATCGCCACCGACGAGAAGACCGGGCCGCGCTATCCGCTGCTGCTCACCACCGGCCGCATCCTCAGCCAGTATAATGTCGGCGCGCAGACGCGGCGCACCGCCAACGTCCTGTGGCACGAGCAGGATCTGCTCGAAATCCATCCGTTCGATGCCGAGAGCCGCGGCGTCGGCGAAGGCGATTGGGTCAAGCTGGCCAGCCGCGCCGGCGAGACGACGCTGCGCGCGACGATCACCGATCGGGTCGCGCCGGGCGTCGTCTACACGACCTTCCACCATCCGATGACGCAGGCCAATGTCG
>DATFHP010000017.1:0-3889 GCA_035248285.1 Allosphingosinicella sp.
GGCCGCGTCGATGAGTTACCTGAGCGGGAGCGCTGCCAGCTGGTCGTGCAAAGCTGGGACACGGGCATGTCGGACAGTCCCACCAGCGACTATAGTGTTTGCCTAACCTGGGGCTGGCATCAAGAGCGCTGGCACCTGCTCGATATCTTGCGCGAGCGCCTCACCTATCCCGATCTGCGGCGCGCCGTGCTACGGCAGCATCGCCGCTGGCGGACTGATCATGTGGTGATCGAGGATGCTGGCAGCGGCATTTCGCTTTATCAGGACTTCCTCTCGGAGCGGCGTGCCAGAGGGCGCGATGCCTTGTGGCCGGTCATGTCAAAGCCCTGGGCATCCAAGGAGGAGCGGCTCTCCGGGCTGCGGCGCGACAATCAGGATGAGAGAACAGCGTCAATCAAGATGAGAATCGCCACCTGCTGATCCGGCGTAGGGCGTAGCCCGGAGCCGGATCAGCAGGTGGCGATGGCGCCCTTTCCGGGGGTGTTTCTGATGGTTGCGGCCGGTCGGGTATTCAGAGGCATAACTTCGAGAGAGGGGATGCCGCGGATGCCGGGCCGCCACGTCAACGATCATCAGATGAGGCTCTACATGAAGTTCCGACATAGCCATGCCGTGCCGGTGGCCGCCGCCAAGGCCGGGATCAGCACGGCGACAGCCTATCGCATCGAGGGAGACCCTCGGCTTCCATCCCAAAAACAGACGCAGCGAGAGCGGCGGCGTCCTGATCCATTAGCCGGAATATTCGAGGAAGAGGTCGTGCCCTTGCTCCAAGCGGCGCCTGGCCTCCGGGTGGTTGCCATTTTCGAGGAGATGCTGCGTCGGCATCCTGATCTCGATGCGGGCATCCGGCGCACATTGGAACGACGTATCCGGGCGTGGCGGGCCATTCATGGCCCTGAACAGGAAGTGATCTTCCGGCAGACGCATGAACCGGGGCGGCTTGGCCTGTCGGACTTCACCGAGATGAAGGATGAAGAGGTTACGGTCGCTGGCGTGCCGCTCGACCATCGCCTCTACCATTTCCGGCTGATGTGGTCGGGCTTCGAACACGCCCATATCATTCTGGGCGGCGAGAGCTATGTCGCGCTCGCAGAGGGGCTGCAAAACGCCCTCTGGGCCGTCGGCGGCGCCCCGGTCGAGCATCGCAGCGACAGCCTGTCGGCCGCGTTCCGCAACCTGGACGCTGATGCCCGGCAGGATCTGACGTTGCGATATGACGCCCTGTGCGAACATTATGGCATGACGCCGACGCGCAACAACCGCGGCATTGCCCATGAGAATGGTGGGATCGAGAGCCCACACGGGCATTTGAAGGCGGCGATAAAGGACGCGCTGCTGATGCGCGGATCGCGGGACTTCGATGATCTGGCGAGTTACCGGCACTTCATCGACGAGGTCGTCAGCCGCAAGAACCGACGCAACGGCCCGCGCATCGACGCCGAGCGTGCGGTGTTGCAGCCGCTGCCTGGCGCGCGCACCAGCGATTATGAGGAGACGATCGTCACGGTCACTTCGACCAGCAGCTTCACCCTTCGCAAGGTGTTCTACACCGTACCCTCACGGCTGATCGGTCACAGGCTACGGGTCCGGCTTTACGATGACCGGCTCGATCTGTTCATCGGCGGCACCCACCTGATGACATTGCCGCGCGGACGGTCCTTCAACAACGGCTCCCACGGCCATGTGGTCGATTATCGGCACGTCATCCACAGCCTGCGGCGCAAACCGATGGCGCTCCTGAAGCTGGTCTATCGTGATCAGCTGTTCCCACGGGAGCCTTATCGGCAGATCTTCGATCGGCTCATTGCCGCGTTGCCCGAACGGATCGCTTGCCGGCATATGGTCGAGCTGTTGGCCATGGCGCACGAAAGGGCCTGCGAAGCCGAACTCGCGGACCTGCTGGCCGCCGACGTGGCTGCCGACCGTCTCCCTGATATGGATGCCTTGCGGACACGCTTTGCTCCCGATCCGGCGGCGCTGCCCGATGTGGTGGTGGAACTGGTCCCCCTTGCCACCTACGATGTTCTCCTGACGGGAGAAGCCGCATGAGCCGGAACGCACCCGCTATCGACGCCCAGCGCCTGAGCCTCATCCTCAACGACCTGCGCCTGCCGGCGATCAAACTGGTCTGGTCCGACTTCACCACGCGGGCCGATAAGGAAGGCTGGCCTGGCGCCCGTCTGCTCGCGGCGCTCGCCGAGCATGAGATCGCAGAACGGGATCGGCGCCGGATCGAACGGCATCTGGGCGAAGCTCGCCTGCCACCAGGCAAAACCCTCGACAGCTTCGCCTTCGACGCGGTGCCGATGATCTCGCGCGCCCAGGTCACAGCACTGTGTTCCGGCGATGGCTGGCTCGAAAAAGGCGCCAATCTCATCCTCTTTGGTCCACCGGGCGGGGGCAAAACCCATCTGGCGGCGGCAATCGGCCTTGCGCTGATCGAAAATGGCTGGCGCGTCCTGTTCACCCGCACCTCCGATCTGGTCCAGAAACTTCAGGTCGCCCGCCGCGAACTGGCGCTCGAGGCCGCGATCGCCAAGCTCGACAAATATCACCTGCTGGTCCTCGACGACCTCGCATATGTGACCAAGGATCAGGCCGAAACGTCCGTCCTGTTCGAGCTGATCAGCGCACGGTACGAACGGCGCTCCACGCTCATCACCGCAAACCAGCCCTTTGGCGAATGGAACCGGGTCTTCCCCGATCCCGCCATGACGCTAGCCGCCGTGGACCGCCTTGTTCACCACGCGACGATCTTCGAGATGAACGTCGAAAGCTACCGCCGCCGCTCGGCGATCCAGCGACAATCACGTGCTGGCCGGCCACCGACCTTCGCGACAATCAAGTCCACCGAGGAAATGTCGCGCAGCGACAATCAAACCTGCGAGTAGCGCTTGCCAGCGTCAATCAAAGCAGGCACCACATGAACACCGCGACGATCAGTTCTCATCCTGATTGACGGAAACTTCTCATCCAGATCGCCGCGCCATAATATGCCCTCCAGCCGCATCGCCTTGACCAGCCGGTCCTGCAACGTGCCGTTGGCCCGCTCGACCCTGCCTTTGGCTTGCGGCGAGTTGGCGCAGATAATCTCAATGTTCAGCGCATCCAGCGCGCGCCCGAAATGCGTCATGCCATCGCCGCGCGCCGCACTGGCCCTGGAATTACGAAAGACGCTGTGCTGATCGGAGTAGAAGGCCACCGGCTTGCCGTGCCGCTCGATATAGCCGCGCGTTGCCTCCATGTAGGAAAAGGTGCTCTCGCTCTCGACCATCTGGAGATGCATCAGCTCACTGGTCGCGTCGTCGATATAGACGAGCAGGGTGCATTGCGGACCACGATCTTCAAACCACCAATGCTTCGAGCCATCGATCTGGACCAGTTCGCCGCGGCAGTCCCGGCGGTAACGCGGCTGATACGGGCGCGGGCGACGCGCTGCACGATCCTTCCACAGACCAGCCTCGATCATCAGCTTGCGCAGCGTCTCACGGGAAATGTGCACGTCATGACGTTCAGCCAGATACTCGGCAGCCAGCGTCGGCCCAAAATCATGATAATGCTCCCGGACCAACGCGATCGCATGGTCGCGAAATCCATCACCCAGCCAGCGGTTGCTACGGCGTCCACGACGACGCGAAACCAGGCCCGCAGCACCGTCCGTGCGCATGCGTATCAGCAATCGGTAAACCTGCCGCCGCGACAAACCGAGCAGCGTTGCTGCATCCTCCGCCCGCAACTCCCGGCGTTCAACACGTAGCAGCGTATCAAAGCGTGTAAGCTCACCATGGCTCATGGATACCACCGTCATCCGCGCACTCCCTGCATCCAGGGAGCACCATTCCACCAGTGACATCTCTAATTTGCAGAGGGTGACATTTCTAAATGGCGC
>DATFHP010000018.1:0-26449 GCA_035248285.1 Allosphingosinicella sp.
TGATTGCCGTGCTTGGGTCCGAAGCTGGCCCCGTCAGCTTCGGACCCGGCGCATTCCGAGCCGCCAGAATGAGCAGGTGCCGATTGCCCCCGGCAATCGGCAGCCGTGCCGGGGGCACGGCGGCCAGCTCATTCCATCTGGCTCGAAATCACTCTAGTTCCCGACGTCGACCATCCACTCGGAAGGAATGTCGATATCGACGTCGATGCCGCAGTTGCTGAATTCAGACGGAACCTGAGTGCGAATGAGATCGGTGATCATCGCCTTCGGCACGAGGCACTCCGGACAAGCGCCCTGCAACGCGCGCACAGCGACCTTCAGCTCGAATTTGTCGAAGCTGACCACTTCCATCGCATAATTGTCCCGGGCGAGCGCGTCCCGAAGCCCGCGCAGCGCACTCCGCACCCGCCAAAGCGCCTGGGACGTCTCGATTGAGTCCGCTGCTTCCATATCGCTTACTCTCCTCGCACGCGATTCTTATCGTTCGTGATGCCCGGCTGTGAGCGCGCACCACCCTCCGGCTAAATGACACATTACCGGGTCAATGACCACGGCATTGGCCGATGTTGCTCGGAATAATGAGCCATTCGAACGCTGATTGCCAGCGCGAAGAGCCGCAGCCCAGGAGCCGGATGATCCCGCGGAATCCTCGGCAACCGAATGCGCCACACTCCATCAATTGAGACTCATTTTCTAAAAAATGTTTTTTCTAGTAATTGTCTTTTTTTGACGCGTTCATCCGCCTACAACGGGTTGGCCTCGCGCCGACTCTGTCGCACCTCGCCGAGGCAAGCAGGGATTGGGAGGGACAATGAAAACAATCAAGTCGTGATGCGCTTGATCGCCGGCGTCACCGTTCTGGCGTTTCGCCGTGCCGCTCATGCTGCTCTATGGGGCCAGCCAGGGCATTCCCGTGTTGGCGTCCCAGGGATGCGGACGGTCAGCGCAGCCTTTCTGCAAATAGTGATCGGTTTCGTGAGCATGGGGCTCGGTCCCTTCCTTCCGGGCCTATTGAGCGATCTTTTCGTTCCCCATTTCGGCGCAATGTCGATTCGCTATTCGCTGCTGTGCTTTTCGCTAATCTGGCTTTGGGCGGCCGTCCATTTCCTCCTGGCGAGTCGAACGCTGATCCGGGACATCGGCCGCGCCGATATCCACAACGCGGCTTAGATTTCGGTCGAGGCAATCCACGCGGCGGGGCTGTTTTTTTGGTCTGCCGATGCCTTGATCAACCCCACGGACGATCGCGGTTGGGCTCGCCGTCCATGATGATCGTCTTGGTCTCGAGAAACGGCATCAGCCCCTCGACGCCGCCTTCCCTGCCGATGCCCGATTGCTTGAAACCGCCGAAAGCAATCGAGAAGCTCATTCGTTCGGCATTATGCCCGACCGTGCCCGAACGAAGCTGACGCGCCACTTGGTAGGCGCGCGTGGCATCATTGGTAAAAACGGAGGCGTTGAGCCCGTAATCGCTGTCGTTGGCGATCTCGATCGCTTGCTTCTCGCTGTCGGCCGGGATCACCGACAGGACCGGCCCGAAAATCTCCTCTCTGGCGATGGTCATCGCGTTGTCGACATTCCCGAACACGGTAGGCTCGATATAATATCCGCGGTTGAGGTGCGGCGGCCTGCCTCCGCCGGTAGCGAGGACGGCCCCCTCCTCGCGTCCTTTCGCGATATAGGATTCGACGCGATCGCGTTGGCGCGCCATCGCCAAGGGCCCCATGTCAGACGCATCGTCGAACGGATCGCCGACACGCGTCTTCGAGAAAGCGGCTGCCAAGGCCTCCACCAGATCATCGTGCCGATTCCGCGAGACGATGATGCGGGTGAGCGACGCGCAAACCTGCCCCGTCATCATCCGGGCGCTGCCCGAAATGGTCTGGGCGACGGTCTCGATGTCATAGTCGTCAAGCACGATAGCCGGAGACTTGCCGCCGAGCTCCAACGTGCATCGCGCGATGCGCCCGCCGCAGATCGATCCAATGCGTCGGCCTGCCGCGGTCGAGCCCGTGAAGGTCACCTTGTCCACGCCGGGATGACGGACGAGCAGTTCGGAAACCTCCCGGTCCGCGGTGACGACATTGATGACTCCTGGCGGGAGCCCGATTTCCTTCGCAATCTGGGCGATGAGATAGCCTGCCGTCGGCGCTTCGGGCGCCATCTTTATCACCACCGTGCAGCCGGCCAGCAAGGCCGGCGCCGTCTTGATCGACAGCAGGCCGAGGGGCGCGTTCCAGGGCAGAATGACGGCGGCGACCCCGACCGGCTCGCGAACCAGGAACGCGGCTTTCCCTTGGCCGGGTTCGTGCCGTTCCTCGAACGCGAATGTGTCGGCCAACGATGCATAATATCGGAAGAAGGAGGACGCCAGGAATCCCGAATGTTGCGCGATGCCCGCCACGACGCCGGTCTCGCTCGTCCAGATCTCCCCGGCGGCGGCCTGGCGCGCTTCGAGCCCTTCGGCCAGCTTGATCAGATAGGCCGCTCTCTGGGAATGAGACAGGCGCGGCCACTCGCCGCGATCGAAGGCCGCTCTGGCCGCCGCCACGGCGCGGTTCATGTCAGCCTCGTCGGCGCCGGCCACACGGAAAAATATCTCTTCCGTCGAGGGCATGACGACGTCGATCAGCGCATCCGAAGACGGCTTCACCCAATCCCCCCCGACGAAAAGCTGCCCGCCATGCGGCAGAAGTTCAGCCAAGTGGGATTCCTTGCGGTTTGTCATGAACACAGTCTCCTCTGACATTCTCACGTAGCCCGATGCGCGACGGAAGCCGTCTAATGCAGATGCATCATATATGCCAGCGCGACAGGCGGGAATTCTCGCGCGGCCATCTCGCGCGGCCAGTCAGCTGATAACCCAAGCAAGCAAAAGGGGAATTCCCGCCATTGCTCATTGCCCTTCGATGGAAACCCCGCGGTCGGCGATCACGGCGTTTCAGTCCCAGGCAATATGGATTTTTCAAGCTGCCGCAGCTGCATCTTTGTCTTGGCTGCCGGCATCGGACAACAGCCCGAGAACCTTGGTCGAGATCGGGCCCGAGAGCAGCGCAAGACTCGCGTCGATCACCATTTCGACGTGCAGCTCCAGATCGGCGCGTGCGATCTCTTCATGCTCCAGCATCGCCTCGATCGACGCCAGGGCCGATACCGCCTGTTCGCGCATCAACCGTATACGGAAGTCGATCACCGGCGCCGGCAAATAGGCAAGCGTGCGCCGGAGCAGGCCGTCCAATTCCATCCAGGCCGTCATCAAGGGCCGGATTTCGGACATGATGTGCCGCACGCCCTCTCGGGTGGTCCGTTCGAGAAAGCGAATCGAGTAATTGCCCTCCGGCCGCGGCACGAGCTGCTCCGACAGAGGGTGAATCAATGCCCCGACCAGGCTGCGCGAGTCGAGCGAGTGGTCCGTGGCGACGAGCTGATCGACATAGGCGTGGCGACGCCGGTTGATGTCGCCCATGCGATACTGGAACACGGCCAGCAACAGCGTCTCGCGCGAGCCGAAGTGATAATTGACGGCAGAGCTGTTCGCGACTCCCGCGGCCTCGGTGATCTGGCGCAGCGAGACAATCGCGGATCCGTGTTCAGCGATCAGCCGCTCCGTCGCGAGGATCAACGCGAGCGCCGCGCCGCGAGGCCGGAGATGCTTGACCGGAACCTGATCCATTGGCGACGCGGTATATATACCGCCACTTGACTCCGCAAACCACCAAATTTAATGCGTTTGCGTTATTTGGGGATGCTTCATGACGGCCACGCAGCGCTCCTTCGAGGTCATGCGAGGCAGCAACGGCATCGGCGCTGAGATCTCCGGCATCGACCTTGGCGGGAAGGCAAACGATCGCAGCACCCGGCATTCGGTCATCCCCGACGTCATCGGCCGCCGCCGCCTCGAATGCGTCACGATCGCGGGGAATCGGCCCTTCTGAAGATCGGCGGTCGTGCGGACTCTGCCGGGGCGATCGCCAAGACCCAATAGAACAACGCAGGGAGGAGACGGAATATGATCCAGCATTTGAAAAGGACCTTGAAGGCTGACGACGCGGGGGATCCGGCGAAACCAGCCGCTCGCTGGCGGGGACTCCTGTCGGGTTCGGCCGGACTGGCGCTCCTGCTCGCGTGTCAGCCGGCCGCAGCACAGACTGACGGCACCGCCGAACAAGCCGGCAGCGCGTCCGACGGCGATGGCGAAATCGTCGTCACCGCCCAGCGCCGCGAGCAGAGCCTGCAGGACGTGGGCATTGCCGTCGCCGCCTTCAGCGGCGAGACGCTCAAAGGGCTCGGCCTGTCGAGCAGCACGGACGTCGCCCAGATCACGCCGGGCGTCTACGTCTCCGGCAGCTACGGCGGCCAGACCCAGCAGTTCACGATCCGCGGCGTCACCCAATCCGACTACAGCGATTCGCTCGAGACACCCGTCGCCGTCTATGTCGACGACGTCTATGTACCCACGCAGCAGGGCCAGACGCTGGCGCTGTTCGACATCCAGCGTGTCGAGATCTTGAAGGGACCGCAGGGCACTCTTTTCGGACGCAACGCCACCGGCGGCCTGGTCAACACGCTGGTGGTTCAGCCGGATACGCATGCCTTGGGCGGATATGCCGATCTGACCTATGCGCGCTTCAACGAGGTCAAGGCGGAAGGCGCGATCAACCTGCCGTTGGCGAGCACCGCGGCTTTGCGCGTTTCCGGCTATTACGACCGCCTGGGCGCCTCCTGGAAGAACAGGTTCCCGGAAGGAATGGTGGCCGGAGCGCCGCTGAACTTCGGCCCACACGGCGTCGACATGACGGGGTGCTGCAAGGATCTGGGCGGAGCCCGGACCTATGCCGGGCGGGTGCAGCTGAAGCTGGAGCCGGCGCCTGGTCTGACGATCCGGCTGAGCGGATCCGGCGCGGACCAGAAGATGTCGACGTCGCCCTACACCACCGTCCCCGCGATCGGCACCTACGATGCCCAAAACCGTCTGGTCCAAGCTGATCGCGCCTCGCCGACCGAGACGCGTATCGCCATCGGGCCGGGCGGCGGCAATTATACCGGTCCGGGCGTCATGCCGTTCGCGCTCTTTGCCTTTCCCGGCAACGGCGCGCGCGCGCCCGGGGCGACCTGGTTCGGCTTCGTTCCGCTTGACGCCGACGATCTGGAGCTGTCGGCCGACTATGCGATAAAGGGGCTCAACTCGGCCTCGGTCTGGAGCGCGTCGGCGCACGTCGATTACGATTTGGGCAGCGTCAAGATCGCGTCGATCACGGCCTATCAGCATCACAAGAAGATGTTCCTTCTCCAGGACGGCATGCCCGTCAACGGATTCGGAGGTGCGGCCGACGCCCGTACGACCGCTTTCTCGCAAGAGCTTCGCGCGAGCGGCGGCAGCCGCGGCCTGCTATGGACGGCCGGGGTCTATTATCTCGACAATCTGGTCCACTCGGGGAAAGGCCTGCTCGGCCCGACGGGATCCATCGTGGGGGCCGTCTTCGGCCGGCCCGACGGCATCGAATTGAACAGCCTCGCGCGACTGCATACCCGATCGCTGTCGGGCTTCGGCCAGGTCGAGATCGGCCTGGCGGACAAATGGACGCTGATCCTGGGCGGCCGCATCATCCGCCAGAGCGACACCTATCATATCGTCATGAACGCCTACAAAAACCTCGACGATTATAAGTTCGATACCGATGTGGTGCTTTTTCCCTACGCAGCGCCCTATAACGACAAGCGTACGAACACGCTTTGGGCCGGAAAGGCCCAGATCGAGTACCGGCCGTTCGACAAGATGCTGGTCTACGCCGGCATCAACCGCGGCGTGAAGGGCGGCGCCTACAATGCCCCCGGACCCGGCACACCGCTTACGCGTGATCAGATGTCGTACGATCCGGAGACCCTCATCAACTATGAGGGAGGATTCAAATATGGCGACCGCAGCTTTGCTCTCAATGCATCCGCCTTTTATTACGACTACAAAGACTATCAAACCTTCCTGTTCGTCAACACGAGCGGGTACGTGCAGAACATCGACAGCAAGATCTACGGCATCGATGTAGATACTGCTATCCAGCTAGCCGAAGGACTGCGGACAACGCTTGGCTTCTCCTATTCGCATGGAGAGATAAAGGACTTCCAGGTGGCGCCGGGCATCTTCCGGACGGTGCGGCCAACCTTCTCGCCGCGCACGCAGGCGACCGCTGCCGTCAATTATGAATTCCCTTCGGACATCGCCGGCGGGCGGCTGTCGCTCAACGCCTTGGCCAATCATGCTTCCGGCTTTTATCACAACATCCGCAACTTCAGGGCGGATTGGTTCAAAGGCCGGACGCTGCTGAACCTCAGCGCGAGCTGGAGCCAGGCACCGGAAGGACTTCGGGTGATTGCCTATCTGAACAACGTCTTCGACAAGAGATATGGGCAGATCGGCTTCAGCAACGCCGGCGTATGCGGTTGCAATTTCGAGACCTACGGCACGCCGCGAACCTACGGGATCACGGTCGGCTACCGCTTCTGATATTTTCCGAAGCACAGGTCCATCACAAGGGTGCGGTGCGCGTAATCCGGGTTATGTGCACCGCGCCCCCGACCTTTGGGCCGCCTGGTCCCTGGACTTGACGGCGACGGCAAAGTCATTGGGCGATACATGAAATCCCTTAGTCAACGGTAGGGCAGCAGCATGAAGATCAGCAAGATTCACGTCGAAACGGTCATGATCCCGATCGAAAATGCCCGATCCGCCGCCTTCAATGGCCTGCCCGCTATCGTCGTCCGCGTCGCCACGGATGCTGGAACGGACGGAATCGGCTACACGATCAGTCTCACGCCCGAACACACAAGATCGCTGGCGACGATGGTCGAGGAGCTGGGCGCCATTCTGGTCGGTCATGACCCGCGCCAGCCGGAGAGGCTGGCCGCCCGGATGATGTATCCGGCCAACTGGGTCGGCCCCGGCGGTCTCCTCAATCTGGCCGCAGCGGCGCTGGATATCGCGGTCTGGGACATCATCGGCAAGGCATGCGGCGAGCCGCTCTGGCGGCTCCTCGGCGGATATGCCGACCGTGCAAGGGTCTATGACAGCGGCAGCCTGGTCCACGTCGATGCCGAAGCGCAGCAAAAGGCCGCCGAACGGTCGCTTCGGGCAGGATATAGGGCAATGAAGATGCGGCCATGGAATAGCCGCTCCCAGCATCCCCGCGATATCGCGGAGGAGGTCCGCATGGTGCGCGATGTGATCGGCTATGACGTCGATCTCATGCTCGACATGAACCAGACCTTCTCTCCTTCGCGCGCCATCCGGGTCGGCAGGGAATTGGAACAGTTCGACCTGTTCTGGATCGAAGACCCGACGCTGATGCACGACGTCGCCGGCCAGGCCGCCATCGCCCGCGCGCTGGACGTGCCCATCTGCGCGGGCGAATATCATTATGGGCTGCCCCCCCTGCTGCGGCTTCTGCAGGAGCGTGCGGTCGACTATCTGATGGTGGACCTTCTGCGCGTGGGCGGCATCACCCAGTTCCGCAAAGTCGCAGGGATGGCCGAGGCGTTCGGAGTCCCGGTCGCGAGCCACCTGCTTCCGGAGCTTTTCGCCCATTTGATTGCGGCCATTCCCAACGGACTGATCGTCGAGGGCGGCGTACCGTGGACGGAAAGACTGTTCACCGAACAGCCCCAGCTCCTCGACGGACACCTCGTTCTGAGCGAGCGTCCAGGACACGGACTTTCACTCGACGAAACATTCATTCGGACGCACCGCTTGGTCTGACGATCCAATTCTCGTCACCGCGCCTTCATTGCTCGAACAGGGACTTCAAAAATGACTATCGGAGCATTGTCCGGCGTCCGGGTAATCGATTTCGGACACTTCATCGCGGGACCTCTGGCCGCGATGCTGCTCGCCGACCAAGGGGCGGAGGTCATTCACGTCGATCGGCCCGACGACGATGCGTCTGCCTGTTCTTCGGATGCCTATTACAATCGCGGTAAAAGTCGGATCACGCTCGACTTGAAGAGCAGCGCGGATCAGGATGTGGCGCAGCGGCTGATCCGAGGCGCGGATGTCGTCATCGAAAATTTCCGGCCTGGAGTGATGGAGCGGCTGGGCGTCGGCCCCCGCGCCTCCATCAGCCAGGTTCCGCGCCTGATCTATTGCTCGCTGCCCGGCTTCGCCGGCGACGATCCGCGCGCGGGGATCGCCGCGTGGGAAGGCGTCGTCCTCGCCGCCACCAGCGGATACCGGCCGATCGCCGCGCATTGCTTCATCGAACAGAAGGAGTTCCTCGTCGATCAGCCGACCCGTCCTCTGTTTTCCGCCCTTCCCCTTGCATCGAACCTCGCCGCGATGAGCGCCGCCGTTCACATCGTGATGGCCCTGATCGATCGGGAACGAAGCGGATTGGGACGACGTATCGAAGTGCCTTTGGCGGATGCCATGATCGAGCCGCTGTCGATGTTCATGGAGATACCGGACTTCGGCGCCGTCTACCCAGGCTCGACGGTGGGGAAATATCCGTGCTCGGATCGAGAATATATTGATTGGTGTGGCGTTCCGCCGCGCTTTGTCGCGTGGCTGGTCGATGCCGCGGGAGAAGGCGATCAATGGCGAGCGGAAGGGCTGTTCGACTTTGCGCGCGCGGTGAAGGACCCGGCTTTTGCCAGAACGGTCAGGGATCGGCTCGGCAGACTGTTTCTGTCGCGGACGTCGGACGAATGGGAAGCGATCGCGGTCGAGCTCAGCTTGCCGCTGGTGAAGGTTCGGACGCCGCTGAGCTGGCTGGAATGCGACCATGCGATGCAGAGCCGGAGCGTGGTCGAGGTTTCGGACCCCATGCTCGGGACCATCCGTATGGCGGGGCGCGCGGTCGATCTTTTGGGGACCCCCGGGTCAATCCGGCCGCGTGAACGTCCCGACGCCAGCCGTGCCGCGCTTCTGGCTGAGATCGAGCGCCATCAGGACCCGAACCTCATCGCCGGCCCGGCCAGCCAATCGCCGGAGAGCGGCTACAAACCCCTGGATGGAATGACCGTCATCGATCTGACGACCCAGGTGGCCGGTCCGACGGCATCGCGCATATTGGCCGATTTCGGCGCGGACGTGATCAAGGTCGGTGCGCCCAGCATGCCGCCGGGCGCGCAATATATCAACGCCGGTAAGCGTACGATCTTTCTCGATGTGGCAGGCCCGGAAGGGCAGGAAATCGTCTGGCGGCTGCTCGAGGGCGCGGACGCCGTCTGTCAGAATTTCGCCATGGGTTGGGCCGATCGGCACGGCATCGGTTGGGAGGAGGTTCACGCCCAGCGGCCGGACATCGTCTACGCCTCGGTCAGCGCCTTCTCCTATGCGGGCAGCTGGGGGCCGCAGCGCGGCTATGAGATGGAAGGACAGGCGGCCACCGGACTGGCACGCCGCTATGGCGGCACGGACGGATGGCCGCTGAACCAGCCATTGCTGGTCAACGACACCGGAACCGGCGTGCTGGCTGCCTTCGCGATCGGCCTCGGACTGTTCCATCGCATGCGGACAGGCCGGGGACAGCATGTGAATGCGTCCTTGTCGCAAACCGCGACTCTCCATCAGGCATCCTATCTGATCGCTCATGCCGGCAAGGAATGGAACGAGCCCTCCGGACTTGCGCCGCGGGGGTGGTCCGCGCTTCAAAGACTCTATCAGGCGCAGGACCGGTGGCTGTTCGTCGGCGCGTCCAACGCCCAAGCCACGCTGCTGGCGCAGACGGTTCTCGGCCGGGATAGCGAATGTGCGGCGCAAGGCGATCTTGCTGGCGACGGCAGTTTCGCGAACGACCTCGAGAGAGCCTTCCTCCTGCATCCTTCGGCGCAATGGGCCGCGCGTCTGAACGCGGTTGGCATCGGCGCCCACCCGGTCCTTGTCCAGACCGAGACGGAGCACCTCCTCGCGATGCGGAACAAAGGATTGATCGAAACGGAATGCTCACCCTATGGCGATGTCATAAAAAGGCCTGGGCCCGGCTTCTGGTCCCGGACCGCGTCCATGCGCTCCATGCGCCCTTCCCCCTTCGGCAGCGACGCGGAAGCAATTCTCGGCAAGATCGGGCTCGGCGATAGAATCGGTCAGCTTGAAGCAGCCGGCGTGATCAAGATTGTCGCCCGGGATTCTTGCGCCTAATTCGGCTCGCTCCCCGCCACGGTCAAGCGCACCAAGCCCGCGCGGCTGGCCCGGAACAGATCGGCAGGGGCGAAGAGAGAAAGGATGCCGATATGGGCGGTTCGAGCGGATTGTTCGCGCAGCAGGTGATCGCCGTCGTCGGCGGAGGCGCCGGCATCGGCCGCGCTTATTGTCTCGATCTCGGCCGCGAGGGCGCCCAAATCCTCGTCGCCGGACGCGGGCCGAGCGCGGCCGAGGTCGCCGACACGATCCGCGCGGCGGGCGGCATCGCCGAGGCGTGTATCGCCGACGTGAGGGATGGTCGGGCGATCGTCGATGCGGCGCGGACGCGGTTCGGGCGGATCGACGGCCTCATCGTCAACGCCGGCATCCTCCACGACCGCACTTATGCCAAGATGAGCGACGAGGAATGGCGCGAGGTCATCGACGTCCATCTCGAAGGCGCGCATGCCTGCACCCGGGCGGTCTGGCCGCATATGCTGGAGCAGCGCTATGGCCGGATCATGCTGACCGGCTCCCCCGCGGGCATCCACGGCAACTTCGGGCAGGCCAATTATTCCGCCGCCAAGGCGGCGCTCGTCGGGCTGATGCGCGCGCTCGCGCTAGAAGGGGCATCGCGCAACGTCTTCGTCAACATGGTCGTGCCCATGGCCGCGACGGCGATGAGCAAGGCGCTGCTCAGCCCCGAGCTGTGCGAAACGCTGCGCCCGGAGGCGGTGTCTCCCTTCGTGCTGGCGATGATGCATCCGCAGTCGCGCGAGAACGGCGCGATCCTCGAAACGGGCGGAGGCTGGGGCGGGCTGCTGCGCTGGCAGCGCTCGGCGGGACGCCGGTTCGCGCCCGAGGCCTGCACCGTCGCCGAGGTGATGAAGCTTTGGGACGACGTGGCCCGCTTCGACGACCGCGCCGACTTTCCGTCATCCGGCCTCGACAGCCTGAGCAGGGCCGCCGGCCCCGAGATCGCCGCGACCCTCCAGCCCGCGCGACCCGGCAAGGCTTGAAGCAGGACGCATCATCCCGCCTGCCAGTGCTTGATCGCGTCGATCGGCCACACCAGCATCAGCACGTTGAGGGTCAGATTGTCGCGCACCGCCCAGAGCGCGACCAGCTCGAGCGCGATCGCGAGGACGATGGTCGTGCGCAGGGACAGGCGCCGTGCGGCCAGGAAGCCAAGGATCATCCAGCCGATGTCGGACAGCGAATTGATCACGCTGTCGCCGGTATAGCCGAGCGCGATCGTCGCCTCGCGATAGCGGTCGATGATATAGCGGCTGTTCTCGAGTATCTCCCACAAGGATTCGATCGTCACCGCCGCCACCAGCCGTTCGCCCATCGGGTTGCGGCGCAGGAACAGCCAGCCCAGCGCGTAGAAAAGGAAGCCGTGAATGACATGGCTGAGCGAATACCAATCGGCGAGATGCTGGCTGTTGTCCCCGCCGGCGGTACCGCCCCACAGCTTGACGGTGCCGCACGTGCAGATCAGCGGCCGCCCCATGGCATGCAGGGACACCGCCGTCATCACGATCACAAGCGCCGCGACCAGCATATGCCGGCCCGTTATCCGCATCGATCCGGCCTGCTTGACCATAGCCCCCCTTTCGCATCACTAGGGTCCGGACCCCTTACCCGCAACGGCCGTGATCGCCCGGAGGGGCGTGCCGGCAAGGAGGGCCGCGCAGGTCGGAGTGGTGCCTCCGGACAAGCGGCCCGACGCAGTCCGGCGCGTTCCTCCGGGCGACCCCGAAGGGGCGGGCGTATTTTGGCGCACTGCGGCGTCGCTCGTCGGTCACGATGGGGTCTCCATCGCTCCCTCCATCGCTCCTTGCTGTGCACCAAAATACGCTCCGTCTCGGCCATTGCGGGTAAGGGGTCCGGACCCTAAACCCCCCTTATGGCGGGTGGCGCGGATTTGAAAAGGCGGGGGCTGCTGTTCGTGCTGTCGAGCCCGAGCGGCGCCGGCAAGTCGACGATCGCGCGGATGCTGCTCCAGACGGACGACGGCATCGCGCTTTCGGTCTCGGCGACCACCCGGCCGGTTCGCGACGGCGAGGTCGATGGCCGCGACTATCATTTCGTCGACGACGCCGCGTTCGATGCGATGGTGGCGGACGGCGCCTTCCTCGAATGGGCCCATGTCTTCGGCAGGCGCTACGGCACGCTGACGTCCGAAGTGCGCAAGTCGATCGAAGCGGGCTGCGACGTGCTGCTCGACATCGATTGGCAGGGGACGCAGCAATTGAAGCAGGTCGATCCCGACATCGTGCGGGTGTTCATCCTGCCGCCGTCGATGCCCGAGCTCGAGCGGCGGCTGCGCGCGCGCGGCACCGACAGCGACGCGGTCATCGCCGGGCGCATGGCGCGCGCCGCCGCCGAGATCAGCCACTGGGCCGAATATGATTATGTGCTGATCAACGACGACGCCGCGGCCTGCCTCGCCAAGGTCCACGCCATCCTTCAGGCCGAGCGGCTCAAGGCCTCGCGCCGCACCGGCCTCCATGATTTCGTGCGCAGCCTGATCGGGTAGAATGGTTTCCAGTCAGGCGGAACAGCTGACTCCGGACAAACATTTCACGCTGCGGCAGGAGACGATGATGGGCAGGTTGCAGGACAAGGTTGCGATCATCACCGGCGCCACGTCGGGTATTGGCCAGGCGGCAGCCGGGCTTTTCGCCGAAGAAGGGGCGAAGGTCGTGCTCGCCAGCCGGCGCGTCGACGTGGGCCAGGAACTCGCCGAGGAGATTCGCGCCAAAGGCGGCGAAGCTGTCTTCGTCGCCGCCGACGTCTCGAAGATAGCGGATCATCGCAAGCTGGTGGACACCGCCGTGTCCACTTGGGGCAGGCTCGACATCGCCTTCAACAATGCCGGCATGGTGGAAGAGACGGTCGAGATCCAGGATATGAGCGAGGAGATATGGGCCCGCACCATCGACGTGAACCTCACCGGCGTGTTCCTGGCGATGAAAGTCCAGATTCCCGCCCTGCTCGCCGCCGGCGGAGGCTCGATCATCAACACCTCCTCGGTCGGCGGCCTGATCGGAAGTCCGTGGATCCCGGCCTATTCGGCTGCCAAGCACGGTGTGATCGGGCTGAGCAAGTCGGCCGCGCTGTCGCTGGCAGCGCGCAACATCCGGGTGAACGCTTTGTGCCCCGGCGGCACCCATTCGGACATGTTCGATCATATCATCGAAGATCCCGAAATTCACCGCGCCATGGTTGAAAATCATCCGATCGGCCGCTTCGCCGACCCGATCGAGCAGGCGCGGGTCGCGCTGTTCCTTGCAAGCGACGATTCTTCCTACATGACCGGGACCGTGGCGGTGGTCGACGGCGGTCTCACTGCCCGCTAGGGCGGGAGACGAAAAACCGGTTCCCACTTTTTCGCATCCTACCCTATCATCCGCGCTTGCCAAAAGGGGGGACATCCCATGTTGCGCGCATTGATCGGTGCGGTGGTCGCCGCAGTCGCCATGTACATCATCGGCTTCCTCTTCTTCGCCACTCCGCTCGCGGGCCTCGGCACGGGACGGCTCGACGACAATCAGGCAGCCGCGGTCCAGCAGGCTCTGGCTGCGAACGTGCCGGCGACCGGCACCTATTATGTTCCCGATCCGGCGACGCGTGCGCAGAGCGAGATGTTCAGCCGCGGCCCGGTGGCGATGATCGGCTACGACATGCACGGCTTCTCGGCGTCGGATTCCTCGATGATGATCGGCGGCTTCGTTCATATGCTGGTCGTCGCGCTGCTGCTCGCCTTGTTCCTGCACGCGCTGTCGCGACACGTCCGCGGATTCGGCGAGCGGCTGAAGATCACCGGCATCGGCATCGCCGGCGCCGCCGTCCTGATGCGGCTCGGCGGCCCGATCTGGGACCATCAGGACTGGACCTATGCGATCTACGTCTTCGTCGCCGACCTGGCGATGCTCGCCGCCGCCGCGGTGATCATCCTGAAGCTGCTGCCGCCGCAGCCGCCGGTGGCGACTCCCGCCGGAGCCACGAGCGACTTGTAAAAATTCTCCCCTCCCGCTTGCCGGAAAGGAGAGTCAGCGCAGCAAGTCGAGGAAGCGATGCGCCGCTCCGAACTCGCGCTGCCGTGCTTCCAGCGCCCGCGCGGCCTCGGGATCCTCACCCCATTTCTCGGCCTGCCAGGCGTCGTCGACCGATGCCGCGCGCCAAGCGGCTTCGAGGTCGATCGCGCGCTCGGCGAGCGCCAGCGCGACGACGAGCGAGCCGGAAATGGTGACCAGCGGCGACAGCGCGGCCAATTCGAAAGCGCCGCGGGCCTCGACCGCCCTTCGCAGCCGCACGACGGTATTCGCGGGCTGGCAGCGATGGATGATTCCGGCGGTTACCTCGAAATCCACGTCGAAGCGATGGCGTGCCCAATCGAGCAGCGGACTCCATTCCGCCTCCTGCCGCGCGGCGAGGGCGGCGGGCGCCCCGGCCCGATAACAGAGAAGATCGCTCTCGCCATAGGATGCCAGCCGCGCGGCGAAGGCCGGGGGATCGGGCGCGACCCGGTCGATGGCGGCATTGGCGAGGCCGGTGCAGACCATCGCGCGCGCATCGATCGTCTCGCCCTGTACGTTCCATTCACCGGCAATCGCTTCGGCAAGCGCCGGCGTCGGCACGATCAAGGGCGCGCGGCCAGGAGTCCGCACCGGCTTGCCGTCGAGCAATATCTCGTGTCCGTCGGCCGCGGCCCGCGCCTCGGCACATTCATAGAAGCGCTTCATTGGCCGGGGGGCGTGCGCCACTTCACGGCCAGCCATTGCGGCAGGCCGAAGCTGACCAGCAGGCCGATCAAGGACAGCGGCAGGCCGATCCCCGGCCATCCGCCCGGCCGCACCATGTCGGTGTACCAGATCGCCAGGCCGAGCAGCACCACCAGGGTGCCGCCGATCCGCACCAGGTTGATGATGATGAATCGGTTCCGCCACTGATCGTCGGTGACGAGCCGGGGGTCGTGAGGGTTCATGGGAATGCCTTTGCGACCGTGAGAATATCGTCGGGCGTCTGCGCGAGGAAATGAGCGCCGGCGTCGAGAAGTTCCTGCGCGTCATGGTAACCCCAGGAAACGCCGATCGCCGTCACGCCGGCCGCGCGCGCCATGGCCATGTCGTAGCTGGTGTCGCCGATCATCATGCTGCGTTCGCACGCGGCGCCGGCTTGCGCCAACGCCGCCTCGATCATCGCCGGATGCGGCTTGGACGGATGACGGTCGGCGGTCTGCAGCGTGACGAAATGGCCGGCGATGCCGTGCCGCTCCAGGCAATAAGCGAGGCCGCGATCCGACTTGCCGGTCGCGACGCCCAGCAGCCAGCCCTCCTGCTCCAGCGCGGCGAGCAGCGCGGCCAGACCCTGGAACAGCGGCTCCTCGACATGCCCTCCGCGCCGAAGCGCGGCGAAGCTGACCTTATATTGTTCGGCGAGCGCGACGTGCGAATCCGGTGCGGCGTCGGGAAGCAGCGCCCGCATCGCCTCGACAAGGCTGAGCCCGACGACGCGCCGCGTCGCGTCGCGGCCCGGCGGATCGAGGCCCGCGCGCACGAAGCAATCCTCCATCGCGACGCAGATCGCCGCCTGGCTGTCGACCAAAGTGCCGTCGCAGTCGAAGATGGCGAGACGGGTCACTGCTCCTCCCCGCGCATCAGCGCCGACCCCGACTGCGCCGCTCGCCGCGCCGTTCGCGCCGTCGGTCCTTCGCGGCCGCCGCCGCGGCCCGACGCTTGGCCTCGGGCCGGCGGCTCTCCCGGCTTTCGTCGAGCGGCAGGTCGCCGGCGGCAGGATCGAAGCCGAGGCTGGCGAGACTGCCGGCGAAATGTTCGGGCAATTCGGCGGTGACGTCGAGCCGGCCGCCGTCGGGATGATCGATCCGCAGCCGCCGCGCGTGGAGATGGAGCTTGCGGCTGATGCTGCCCGTCAAGAACGCGTCCTGGCCGCCATATTTGCCGTCACCGACGATCGGATGGCCGATCGCCAGCATATGCACGCGCAGCTGGTGCGTGCGTCCGGTCAATGGCTGCAGCTCGACCCAGGCAGCGCGGTTGCCGGCGCGCTCGATCACCCGGTAGCGGGTGCGCGCGGCGAGGCCGCCTTCCGGATCGGCGTGCATCTTCTCCCCGCCCGTGCCGGGCTGTTTGGCGATCGCAAGGTCGATCATTCCGTCCGCGATCGACGGCACGCCGACCACCAGGGCCCAATAGACCTTGCGCGCGCTCCGTTCCGAAAACGCCTTGGAGAAATAGGCGGCGGCGCGCGGCGCGCGCGCCAACAGCAGCACGCCCGACGTATCCTTGTCGAGGCGGTGGACCAGCTTGGGCCTGACGCCGCCTTCGGCGAGGCCGTCGAGCAAGCCGTCGAGATGGACATTGGTCTTCGTCCCGCCTTGGGTGGCAAGGCCGGGCGGCTTGTTGACCACGATCGCCGCCGCATCGCGATGGATCACCAGTTCGTTGACGAAAGCCACCTCGTCCTCGCTCAATCCGCGTGGCTCGGGCTTCGGCCGGGCGGCCGGCTGCGCCTCGGCGGGCGGGACGCGAATGACCTGGCCCGCTTCGACGCGGTCGCCGGGCGTGGCGCGCTTGCCGTCGACGCGCAGCTGGCCGGTCCGCGACCAACGCGACACGATATTGAAGCTCGCCTCGGGAAGGTTGCGCTTGAACCAGCGGTCGAGACGGATGCCGTCATCCTCGCCGGTCACGGTGAAGCTGCGTATCTGGCCGGAATCGCTCATGCGACCAGCCGCGCTGCCCAAAGACCCAAGGCGAGCATCGCCACCGATCCTGCCACCGAAGCCAGCGCATAGCCCGCGGCGCCGGCCAGCGCACCGCGCTGGATCATCGCGAACGCCTCGAGCGAAAAGGCCGAGAATGTGGTGAAGCCGCCCAGGATCCCGACCGCGACGAACAGCCGCACCTGCTCGCCGCCGCGGTGCGCGAGCACGCCGGCGAGCAGGCCCATCAGCAGCCCGCCGACCAGGTTCACGCTCAACGTTCCCCACGGATAGGAAGGACCGAAGCGATGCAGCGTCAGACGCCCGACCTCATAACGAAGACCGGCGCCGATCGCGCCGCCCGCCATCACCAGAAGGAGCCTCAGCATGGCGCGCCATGTAGCGGGCTAGTCGCGGGTTCGCCAGTGGCGCCGGCGCCCGCCTATGCGGGCGAGATCTACTTGCCCTGGTTGGTGATGATGGCGACATCCGAGCCGGCGCCGCGCGGCGTGACGATCAGGAAATAGGCGCCCCCATCCCTCTCGTTGGTCCCGGCCAGCACCTGATCGGCGCCGCGCTGCTGGCGCTCGGCCGAATAGCCGGCGTCGGTCGCGCGGCGTTGGTACCAATCGAGCAGCCGGCCTGGAGCGTCGCTGCTGACGAAGGTCACGACCCGGACCCGGCACTCGCCTCTGTTGTTCGCCGCCGCCTCGGTCACCTTGCCGTTGGGGTAGACGGCGAACGCCGCCGGCAGGCGGTTCGCCCAATGCATCGCATAATCGAAATTGGAGCCGCAGGCGGCGCCGTCGGCAAGGCTGCCGCGCAGCGAAGCGGCGCCGCGGCCGCCCGGATATTGCGCCTGGCTGGGACTCTGCGGCGGCCGCACCGCATTGCGATTGGATTGCTGGCTCAAGGTCGGATCGACCATGATCTGATCCTGCAGCGCACCGGTCAGCGCCGGATCGGCCTCGTTGCCGACGATCTGGTTGTCGAGCCTGGCAAGGTCGGCATCGTCCGTCTTGCGACCGCAGCCGCCCAGCGCCAGCGCCGCAGCCGTCGCCGCCAACAAAACCCATTGTGAAGTGCTTCGGGCCATTTCACGCTCTCCTGAACGCGGCGCTTATGCCGGACTTGCCCCGCCAATGGGTGAGCGGACATGGTTAAGGCACCGCATTCGGTGGTCAATCGGCCTGCCCGGCAGCCTCTGTGCCATTATCGGACTGCCAATAGGCAAAGGTTTCCGCCTGCACCGCGGCGATGAAGCGCGCCGCCTCCGGTCCTTCCCACGGGCCTTCATAGCCGCGGCTGCGCGCGCCGCCGGCGATCCACCAGCCCTGGCCCGGGATGCCGTCGCTCTGGCGTACGACCAGCACCGCCAGCTCGGGCTCGCCGCGCGCCTGGGCCTCGTCGTCGACCCGGCCCAGGACCGCGCACAGCTGGCGCATCTTGGGACGCGAGAAGCCGTAGCCGAGCCGTTCGAGCAGCGCGCCGTAGCTCAAGGCGACACCGGCGCGTGCCGCGGCGACGAGATGGGCGCGTATCTCTTCGGGATCGGCAAGCGCGGACATCGACTTTCCTGAAGCATCCTGCGAAAAAGCGGATGCCGGCTTATCGCAAAAAACGATGCGACAACAAACAGTTATAGAACGAGCCGCGCCTATCAGTTTGGCGGGACCACCGGCACGAGCTCGATGACGTCGAGCTTCGACTGGTACCGGGGCCATGGGATGACCAGCCGGAACCGGAACGGAGCGACGCGCTCCATGATGCCCGCCATGTCGCGGTCGGCCCTTTCGCCATACGCCAGCGGCGCGTCCTCGCTGCCGAGCGCGAGCGTGCCGAGGAAGATCAGCCGCCGCTCGTCGCTGTCGGGATAGAGCCGGCCGGCCGGCCGCTGCGATCCGGTCTGCTTGACGATCGTGAGCAGCGGACCTTCGACCTCGACGTAACAGAAGAACGGCTTATAGGCGTCGAACGCCGCGCCGCGGCCGCTTTGCGTGCCGAGCTTGATCACGCGGCAGCGATAGGAGCCGGGCGTCGGGGCAGGCCTGGGTAAGGCGGCATTGGGCTTGAGCAGCTCGCCTTCCGCCTCGATCGCGTGCGCGAAACCGCGCTTGCGCGCCTCGGCGAGCGCGACGCTCCAGCCGGCGCCGACGCGCGCGATGCGATCGCTGTCGACGTCGCTGGCGATCGAGCGCCATTCCGGCTCGGCGGGAAGATCGACGGCGACCACCGGCGCGGCCTTGGGCGGGTACGTACAGGCACCGAGCATCAGGATCGCGGCAAGCGCGCTGCCGCTTCTCGATCGCAACGCCAAGAGCATCGTACAATCCCCCCCATGGGAGCGACGGAGTTGATCCCGGTCGCCAATCGCAAACAAGTCAAACATCGCCTTGGTCGGACAAGCGGTTCGCCTGCTGCGGCGAAGAACATGTTCGGCGGCCGGCCTGTCGGACGACAACCATTATTGCGGCAGGGCTTTACGATCCGTAAGCGCGTTTCGTGACAGATTCGCACAGGCGCGCCCGCGCGGGCTTCTTGCTGGGCCTCGCCGCCTTCATATTATGGGGCGTCATACCGCTCTATTTTAAATTGCTCGTGCATATCCCGCCGATCGACATGGTCGCGCAGCGCATCATCTGGTCGCTGCTTCTGTTGGGCGGCCTGATCGCCTCCTGGCGGCGCTGGGGCGCCGTGCGCGCCGCGCTGGCGCAGCCCAGGGTGGTGGCGACGCTCTGCGCAACCGCGATTCTCGTCTCCTGCAACTGGCTGGTTTACATTTTTGCGGTGATCCATGACCAGGTGCTGGCGGCCAGCCTGGGCTATTTTCTCAATCCGCTGGTCAACGTGCTGCTCGGGGTGGTGCTGTTGCACGAGCGACTGAGCCGCACGCAGGTGTTGGCGGTCGCTTTTGCCTGCGTCGGAGTGGCGGCGCTCGCAGTGGAAGCGGCCGCAGACCTCTGGATCAGCCTGGTGCTTGCCTGCAGCTTCTCTTTCTACGGCTTCCTGCGCAAGATCGCGCCGGTCGAGGCGGTCGAAGGCCTTGCGATCGAGACGGCGCTGCTCTCCCCGATCGCGCTGGGGTGGTTGTTGTGGCAGCATTTGCACGGCGCCGGGTCGTTCGGCAGCGACCGGCTGACCGATGCGCTGATCGTCCTGTCGGGCACGGTGACGGCGGTTCCATTGTTGCTCTTCCACGCTGCCGCCAAGCGGCTTCCTTATTCGAACCTCGCCTTTCTCGCCTATATCGGGCCGTCGCTGCAGTTTGTGCTCGCGGTGCTGGTGTTCGGCGAACGGCTGACTCTTGCGCACGCAATATGCTTCGGCGCGATCTGGATCGCGCTGATCATCTCCTCGATCGGCGGCGTGAGAGACAGCCGCGCGGCGGCCCGCGAACGCGCCGCGGCAGGGCTTTAGGTCACGGAAAGCCCTGCGCGGGAGCGAAGAACCGGCCCCGCGGTTAACAATCCGCTAGGCAAACCGGCACACCCTCTCTTTGCAAAGGCGACGATAGGAACGCGGTCGGAGACATGGAACAATGATCGAGACCGTTCAGCAGCTGGGCGTCGACCGCTACAATATCCGCAAGCCCGACCGCGTCCGAATCCGGCTCACCACGCGGCTTCGCGTCTCCGGCCAGCCGGACATGGAGATTTCGCTCTGCAATATCTCCAAGCGAGGCTTCATGGCCGAAAGCGGCGCCGGGGTGATGATCGGTAGCGATGCCTTGCTCTATCTGCCGGGCATCGGCTGGACGCTGGCCAATATCAGGTGGAGCCTCGGCAACCGCTTCGGCGCGCGTTTTGCCGACGCGATCAACATGCGCCAGTTCTGGCGCGCCAATCCGCCCAAGCGCATCTCCTATCTGGACGAGCGGCCCGAAGCAGCCTGAGCGGGGCGGAAGCGCCGGCGCTCGGGAGTGCAGCGATAGCGTTCCTTGATGAAGGCATTGAAATGGCGTCCCGCGGACGGCGCGCGGGCCAGCGCTTCGTACGCGGCGCGCGGCACCTCATGATAGAAATAGCGGCCGGTGTCCCGGAACCAGATGCTGAGCGTGCGGCTGTCGTCGTCATAGGCGACGCGGCTGATGGCGCTCGAATCGATCCTGGCCGCACGCATGGCCTGCTCCGCGTTGGTGAACCGCGTCCAACCGGTGCGGGGCGCTCGAAGTTCCGGCATGGACGCCCAACCGAGTCCCTTGCTGGCTGAGGCGAGCGGCGCTTGCGCCCGCGGCGCGGGCAAGCGATGATCGCCGCGAAGGAGCCGCGCATGAAGCTCGACCCGCGCATCGATGCCTATATTGCCAGGCAGGCGGAATTCGCCCGGCCGATCCTCGAACATGTGCGCATGGTCGTCCACGCCGCCTCGCCCGAGGTCGAGGAGGCGATCAAATGGGGCATGCCGCACTTCATCTACAAGGGGAAGCAGCTGGCCGGGATGGCGGCGTTCAAGGCGCATGCCACCTTCAGCTTCTGGAAGGGAACGCTGGTCACCGGCGAGCTCGGCCGGGACGGCGGCATGGGCCAGTTCGGCCGGCTGACGAGCCTCACCGACCTGCCCGACGATTCGACCCTCGCCACGCTCGTCCGCAAGGCGATGGACCTCACCGATCAGAGCGTCAAAAAGGTGCGCAAGGCGGCCGCGCCGCGCGCGCGCGCCGCCGCGCCCGACGATTTTCGCAAGGCGCTCGAAGCCGAACCCGGCGCAGCGGCGATATTCGACGGCTTCGCTGCATCGGCGCGGCGCGAATATGTCGAATGGGTGATCGGGGCCAAGCGGCCCGAAACCCGGGCCAGGCGCATCGCCCAGTCGGTCGCGTGGATTGCCGAAGGCAAGAAACGCAATTGGAAATATGAAAAAGGCTGAACTGCGCTTGCCCTGACGTCCTGATGCGGGAAAAGCCTGGGCGATGGCCACCGTCCTGCTCCTCCTCATCTCCAACACCTTCATGACGATCGCTTGGTACTGGCATCTGAAGGGCGGCATGAATAAGCCGATCCTGCTGGTGATCCTGATCAGCTGGTCGATCGCGCTGATCGAATATAGCTTCGCGGTCCCCGCCAATCGCCTCGGCTATGCGCGCGGCTGGAGCGCGGGCCAGCTCAAGATCGGCCAGGAAGCGATCGCGCTGCTGGTGTTCGGCGCCTTCATGGTCTGGTTCCTGGGCGAACCTCTGACCTGGCGCCATGCGGCCGCCTTCGCCTGCATCATGGCCGCGGTCGCTTTCATGTTCGTCGGGCGTTGAGGATGTATGAGGACACCCATCCTCCTCCTCGCCGCCGCGCTTTTCGCTTCCTGCAATCAGCCGGCGGGAACCGCCGGCGACCAGGCCGAGCCCGTCCGGCCGGCGGCGCGTGCCGAACCTCCCGGCGCGCCGCCGCCGGGCAACGCCTCCGAAGCGGCGCGCCCTATCGTCTCCGAAGCGCCCTTCGCCCCGCACAGCGCGCAAGGCGCCGCCGACGTCGTCCAGACCTATTACGCGCTGATCGAGGCGGGCGAGTATCGGCAGGCGCACCGGCTGCGCTGGGACCGTGACACGCTGAGCGAAGCCGCATTCGAGGCCGGGTTCGCGCCTTATTCCGACTATCACGCCACCATCGGCGCGCCGTCGGAGATACAGGGCGCCGCCGGCTCATCCTATGTCGAGGTGCCTGTGCAGCTCTACGGTCACCGCAAGGACGGCACGCCGTTCGGCACCGCCGGCACCATTACCTTGCGCCGGGTCAACGACGTTGCGGGTTCGACCGCCGAGCAACGCATGTGGCGGATATACACCGGCGGCTGACGCGGCGCGGCAGGCCCAGCACGGCGCCGATCGCGCGCCACGAACGTTTCGGTCGGCTTGCCGCCTCATCCTGATGATGTTATATTATAACAGGAACGGCAGGGAGAATGACATGCGCAGGCGGCCCCTTCCCTCTTTCGCGATTGGCAATGACGCGCCGATCGCCACGATCAACACCACTCCGCTCATCGATGTGATGCTGGTCCTGCTGGTGATGGTCGTGATCTGCATACCGATGATGAACCACAAGATCGCCATCCCCTTGCCGGCCGTGGATCCGTCGGCGCAGCCTCAGCCGCTGGTCGCACGCGTCGACCTGGACGCGGCTGGCGGCCTGCGCTGGAACGGCGCACCGACCAGCCTGGCTTCCCTGCCGGCGCGCCTTGCCGATCTGAAGCGAGGCGATCCGGAGGCGCAGCTCCAGCTGAGCGCCGATGGCGAGGCGCGTTACGAACAGTACGACCGCTTGCTCGCGGTGGTGAAGCGCGCCGGCGTCGAACGGCTCGGCCTGGTCGGCAACGAAGCCTTCGCGCGCGCTCTCGATCGCTAAAGCGGTTGATTCGATGCAATCGGATCGCAAGCCGCTCTGGCTGCTTGGCTCCCGGCACCCTATCCTCGTAGAGAGGCGCTGCGAGCCGCCCGAAGCTTGAGAGGAGCCAGGATGTTCAGATCCCGTCTGCCGGCAGTGCTTATCGTGCTGCTGGCCAGCGCGTGCGGCGACACCAGTCCGCCGCCGCCGCCCAAATATACCGCCGCCAAGGACAATCCCGCCCACCAGCGGATGCTTGCCGCGCGCGACGTCGATCGCATGCTGGCGCTGCGCCGCGCCATCCAGGACGACGACGGAAGCTGTCCCAAGGTGACCGGCAGCAGCTTTCAGGAAAACTACAAGGGCATGGCGATGTGGGTCGCTTATTGCTCGAACGGCCCCTGGGCCGTCTATATCGCGCCTTCGGGCGACATTCAGGCGCGGCCATGCAAGGATTCGCGGACGCTGAAGCTCCCCGAATGCCTTCCGGCCAGGCCCGATTCGAGCAGCGCAACGCCTTGGCCGGCCAATTCGCTGCCGATGCCGCCGGCGGGCACGCATTGAGCGCGGGCCGATGCGCCGAAGGTGCCGGATCACAGGCTCTTCAGCGTGTCCTTGAGATTCTTGATGTCCTTGTCGGTATAGGTCGCACCGGAGCCATCCTCGTGCGCGGCGGAGACGTTGTCGCCGGCGTGCTGCTCGTTGGCGTTGTTGGCGACGTCGAGCGCCAGCCAGATGAAGCCGCCCGCCCACAGCAGCGCCGTCCAGCGGCTCCGGAAGATCGAGGAATGCTTGATCGGAAGCATGCCGCGATTATCGGCCGCGCCGGTTAAGGATTCCTGACGACAAAGCGATTTCATGTCGGATGGAAGGGGTTGCCGATTGCGGGACAATCGGCACCCAAGCCGCTTCGGACCGGATCCGGCATCACGGTGCCAGAGCAGGATGCGCGAATTCGGAATCACGCATCGTGCTCTAGGCGGTTGTTATCGCATCGTTATTGCAGAAAACCGGTTCCCACTTTTCCGCACGATGCTCCTAGTGCGGCATCTCGATCGTTCCGGCGAGATTCTGCATGACTTCCTTGGCGTTGAAGCTCGCCGGATCGTCCGGACGGCGGCCGTTGAACATCACGATCTCGGCGCTGGCCTCGTAATTGGTGACGGTGTTGATGTCGATGTCGTCCGCCCAGAACGGGCCCGGACCCCAGGGATCCCAGCTGTGCCAATAACCGCCGTAGCGATAGCGCCACGATGGGCCCCACCAACCCCACGGCCCCGGACCGAACGGACGGCTGACCGTGGTGCGGACCTTCGGATCGGTGGCGCGGGTCACCATCGTGAAGCCGTCATAGCCGGCCTGCGTGGTGAGTTCGGCGGCGCGGTAGAGCAGATAATTCTCGACTCGCTCGCGTGAGGTCAGCGAATTGCCCGAGAAGGTGACGCGGAAGCGATTCGCCTCGATGCGCTGCTCGCTGTAGCCGCCGCTCACCTTCGCGCCGCGCTGGAGCGGCTGATAAGGGGTCGCGGTGGTGCAGGCGGACAGCGCGAGCGCGGCCGCGAGCGGCGCGGCGGCGATGCCTGCGAAGCGGCGAAGACGGGTCTTGCGGATCATGATCCTATCCTTTGGAAGGGCACGTTATGCGATTCAACGCGGTCGAACGGTCCGTCGTTCCCCGCGCACGGCTTACCGTATCCGCTACGAAAAACCAGCTGTACCGGGCGTGAACCGGGATCATCCGCCGGCCCCGGCGTCCGCCCTGCCTCCCGGCGCGCGCAACGCCAGGGACATGTTGATGGCAGTGCCGAACTGGGTCTTGGTCTCGCCCGTGCGCAGGAAGCCGCAACGGAGGTAGAATGTCTTTGCGGTCGGATTGGCGACCACGAACAAGGCATCGTAGAAATCCTCGGCAGCAGCCTCGGCCACCGCCTGGATCAGCCGCCGTCCGATCCCCTGCCGCCAGCATTCGGGACGGACGAACAATCCGTCGAGCTCGGCGACGCGTGCGCTTATCGGCAGCCAGGCCGCGTAACCCGACAACCGGCCGGCGGACTCGGCAACCAGCACGCGCCCTTCGCCGATGAACTCCTCCGGAATGCCGAGCACTTCGGGGTGCGCGAGCAGGCGATCGCGATACTCGTCGAGCGCGAGCGACGCTTCCTTCTGCAGCTGCTCGAGCAGCCTATGCTCGTCGCGCCGCGCGAGACGGACGGTGACGGTGCCTGCCATGGGCAGCAGTCCCCCTGTTTGGCCCCACCGACGACGCCGTTGGCGACCGTCTAAAGCAGGATAGGATGAGGCTGAATCATATCCTGCTTTAGAAATGATTGTTGTCGTAGGATTTTTGGCGAAAATTGATAGCTGCTCCGTGCCGCGCGCCTGCGCGGCGATGTCCCGGGGGAGATCGCGAGCCTGCCCCGGTTGGATCATCCGGGCGACTCCCGAAGGGGGCGTGTTCGTCCCGACCATTGCGGTGATTGGGTTTGGACCCTAGCGAGCGCGCATGTGCAACGAGCACCGCCGCCGCATCGCGCTGGGCCAGATCTCGGAGGAATGGTCGCAAACGCACATTCCATTGCGCTTTCCCGAGGGGCTTCCCAATCTCGCACCGCTCGACAGAGTCCGCATCACCGATCCCACCGTAATCATCCGCGCCGGCCGCGAGGCGCCGGGCACGGACGGGCACGGCGCGCGGGCCGAACTCGTCCAGCGGCGGTGGAGCTGGCCGGCGCCCAACGGCAAGCCGGTGTTCAATTTCCGATCCGAAGGCCGCACCTTCGACAGCGGCCGCTGCCTGATCGTGGCCGACGGCTTCTACGAATACACCGATCGGGCCGATGCGGATGGTCGGACGCCGAAGAAGAAGGCGAAGAAGGACCGCTGGCTGTTCACCAAGAAAGGCGAGGCGTGGTTCTGCATCGCCGGCCTGTGGCGCAACAGCCGCGAGGTCGGCGAGGCCTGCACGATGCTGACCGTCGCGCCCGGCGCGGACGTGGCGCCTTACCACGACCGCCAGATCGTCGTCCTGGAGCGCGCCGACTGGGCCCGCTGGCTCGATCCCAGGGTTCCCGCGGCCGCATTGCTGAGGCCAAGCCCAGCAGGCACCTTCGACGTGGCGATGGCGAATGTTTGAAAATGCGCTTGTCGCGGATCAGAGCAGGGCTTCGATATCCTTGGCGATCGCCTCGGGCTTGGTGATCGGCGCGTAGCGGCGGACGACATGGCCGTCGCGGTCGACGAGGAATTTGGTGAAATTCCATTTGATCGCTTCCGAGCCCAGCATGCCCGGCGCCT
>DATFHP010000019.1:0-15220 GCA_035248285.1 Allosphingosinicella sp.
AGAGCAGGGCTTCGATATCCTTGGCGATCGCCTCGGGCTTGGTGATCGGCGCGTAGCGGCGGACGACATGGCCGTCGCGGTCGACGAGGAATTTGGTGAAATTCCATTTGATCGCTTCCGAGCCCAGCATGCCCGGCGCCTCAAGCTTCAGATGCTGGAACAAGGGCGTCGCCTGCGGGCCGTTGACGTCGACCTTGGCGAAGATCGGGAAGGTGACCTCGTAGGTGCGCGCGCAGAAGTCGGCGATCTCCTCGTTGCTGCCCGGCTCCTGCTTGCCGAACTGGTTGGAGGGAAAGGCGAGCACGACGAAGCCGCGGTCGCGGTAGCGCCGCCACAGCTCCTCGAGCCCTTCATATTGCGGCGTGAAGCCGCACTGGGACGCGGTGTTGACGATCAGCAGGACCTTGCCCTTGCAATCGGCAAGGTCTGTGTCGCTGCCATCGGCGGCCTTGACGGCGATGTCGGTGATCTTGGGCATCGCACCATCGTGTCGCAAAGCGGCGCGAATGGAAAGGCGTTTGATCGCCCCCCACGCCTGCGCCCAAAATCTGCTCCAGATCCCGGCGTCCTGGCCCTAACCGACCTTAACCCTTTCTTCGTATCTGCGGCCTTAGCCTGACCGCGTGTCGAGGCATTGGGACTCCAAGGTCTTCGAGGGGGATCGCGCCGGAGCGCGCCTGCGGGGGCCGGCCGAACGGGCCGAAGAAAGGGATCAGCATCCCGCTGTCCCCTTGGCCCCGCTCAGCCTCAGCTGGAGCGAGATCCGGATGACCTTGTCCGCCGCATTGCTGCTCGGGCTCGCCTTCGCCTTCGTCCCCTCGATTGCGATCCACCTGCCGGCCCAGCGCAGCGCCGCATCCGCGCGCATCGATACGCCGGCGGAACAGCTGCTCGATCAGCGCGAGACGCCGAGCCCGATCGCCGATGCGGCGATGGTGCGCGTGATCGAACGAGCCGGCCGCGAAAAGGCGCCCGGCGGCATGTCGCGACCGGGCGCCCCTCGCGTCGTCGCGCCTTAGGGTCCAAACCCAAGCGCGCCGACCGTCAAGCGTGGTTCAGAACGCGATTGAAAAGAACCGCATCGCGCTCGCGACTCGTTCAGCGTTGCTGCTCGTCGCGCCGTTGATCCTCGCGCTGGCGTCCGGGGTCGCGATCGCCCTGTTGGCGATTGCGGTCGATGCCGCCCTGCTGGTTCTGCTGACGGTCGCGGTCCTGCCCGGTGCCGCCGCCTTGCTGACGACCGGCGCCCTGCTGACCGGATCGTGGGTTGCCTTGATTCGGTTTCGCCATGACTGGCTCCTTTCAAATCGGCCCTCTTGATGGGCAGGACATCAACGAGACGAGGGGGCGCCGGTTCCTCGCTTCGACCTGGAAATGCTGCAAGAAGACCAATGTTCTGTGTGCGTTACGATTCGCTCGCCAGCCGGATCCGCCTTCCTCCCGACGGATCCGTGGCGAGCGGACCGCGTAGCGGTGGAGGAGGTCGCGCATGCGCCATATTGCCGTCGCGCCCGCCGGATCGTAAGAAAGCGCCATGAAAACAGCGGCTATCCTCATGCTTTTGGCGGCGGCGGGCGTGCCGGCGTCGATGGCCGCCGCGACGTCCCCTTCGCAATCGGCGCCTGCACCGACCACGACACCGCTCCCCGGGGTCATGCCATTGACCGATGCCGCCCCGACCAACGCCAAAAAAGACCGCAGGGTGCGATCGAGTTTGTCGTTGAATCAGATGCGCAACAGATTGGCGGCTACCCCGCCGCGCACGAACAAGGGGTGGCAGCTGGCCAAGGTGGAGAGTCCCAAGGTCGTTCAGGGGCCCAAGACCCCACCTCCGCAGAAGCTCAAGAAGCCGGTCACGCACCGGCGCGCGCCGGCCGCGGACGACGACGAGGTTCGGGCGGTGAACGCCACCCCCGTGGTCGCGGCGATGGTCCGCGGCCGCCGCGGGCGCTACGGCAGCTACTGAGTCGGCGGCAGGCCGGCGCGGCGGCGGCGCGCGATCGTCCCCCACATCGCGTTTACCAACCATTTGCCCTTCCGCGCTAGGAAGGCGTCATGTCCAAGGCCTGGAAGCCAGAGATCGACGAAGACACGCGCGCCGTGCGGCGACGGCGCGGGGTCGGATTCGATCCCGACGCTTCGGTGCGCGATCGCATGCGCTCGCTGCGCGGCGGCGCCGCGCCGGAGCCCAAGGAGATGGTGGTGGTGATCGGCGGCGGGATCATGCTCGGCCTGCTGATCGCCTTCGTGCCGGCCTTGCTGCGGCCCGCGCCAGGCCCCGATTGGCACGTCTCGCGCGCGGAGGAGCGACAGCTTCTCGCCCAGGCCAATCGCGTGCGGCTCGGCGACCGCACCCCGGCGGTGGCCGGCGATCCCCGGGGGAGCATGGTCGAGCCGCGCAGCGCGGATGCGTCGGCTTATGATGCACGCCCCGACGAATATGATCGCGCCGTGGCCAGCCAGAACGCAAATGCGCCCGGCGGCGCCGGCAGCGCCGCGGCCGGAGCCGCAGTCAACGGCATGTAAGCCGGGCCGGCGTCCGCGCGGCTCCCTATCTCCAAAACGGCTTTCGGCCGAAACATGGTCGCAAATGAATTTGCCGGCTGACGGAACGAACCCCGTGACCCCTTGGTTTTACAGGGAAATCATGGAGACAACATATGGCCGATACCAAGCAGGACGCGATCGCCCTTCTCAAGGCGGACCACCGCACCGTCGAGGATCTGTTCGAGAAGTTCGAAAATGCCAAAGGCGACGGCGCCAAGCGGAAGATCGCGCTGCAGGTCTGCATGGAGCTGACCGTCCACGCCCGAATCGAGGAAGAGATTTTCTATCCGGCCTGCGAAGGCAAGGTCGAGGAGGACCTGCTCAAGGAAGCCTATGTCGAGCATGACGGCGCCAAGGTGCTGATCGCCGAGATCGAGGCGGGCGGGCCGGACGACGAATATTATGACGCCAAGGTCAAGGTGCTCTCGGAGCAGATCGAGCACCATGTCGAGGAAGAGGAGAAGCGCATGGAGGGCCTGTTCGCGCAGGCACGCGCCGCGGGTCTCGACATGGACGCGCTCGGCGACGCGCTGCGCGCGCGCAAGCAAGAGCTGGCGTCGAGCTACGAGGCGTCGGGGCTTCCCAAACCCGAAACCGTGACGCTTTCCGAAGTGACGGTGTGACGATCGCTTTGGCGTTCGGTGGGCCTGTCGTCGGCCCTATCTCGACCGTATGACGTGATTCGTTTCGATAGAATCGGATCGCATCCCGCTTTAGCATTTTCCGGTCTTTTCGCTCCCGCAACCGGGAAGGGGAAAGCCGAAAGATCTTAGGCAAGGCATTTCCCGAACTGCCGTCGCGATCGGCCGCTGCGCCTCAATGTGCAAAGGACGCATTTGCTGCACTGCAGCAATAGCCCTATATCAAGACCTATTGCCCATCTTTGGCGGTCTCCCACCGGAAGGAAATCCATGCGCCTCTCACAGACGCTCGCCCGCCTCGCTGCCTTGCGCAGCGGGATCGCGGCGGGGACCCCCGGCACGCGGGCCGGCCGGTTGACGCCGCTGCCTGCGTTCAAGAACAATCCCGGCAACCTGCTCGGCTATCATTATCTGCCCG
This sequence comes from Allosphingosinicella sp., assembly GCA_035248285.1. Lineage (GTDB taxonomy): Bacteria > Pseudomonadota > Alphaproteobacteria > Sphingomonadales > Sphingomonadaceae > Allosphingosinicella. Next base: position 3,607 of record DATFHP010000019.1, read on the forward strand.
ACAGGCTCGAGGCGGGTGCCCCGCTGGTGGTGGTGCTGCATGGCTGCACCCAGACCGCGGCGGGCTATGACCAGGGATCGGGCTGGTCGGGGCTGGCCGACCGCTACGGTTTCGCCCTGCTGTTCCCCGAGCAGCAGGCGGCGAACAATCCGTTGCTGTGCTTCAACTGGTTCGCCGCCGGCGACACGCAGCGCGGCATGGGCGAGCCGGCCTCGATCCGGGCGATGATCGCGCTGATGGGCGCCGAGCATGGCATCGATCCCGGCCGGGTGTTCGTCACCGGCCTGTCGGCGGGCGGGGCGATGGCGGCGGTAATGCTCGCCACCTACCCCGAGGTCTTCGCCGCCGGTGCGATCATCGCCGGCATCTCCTACGGCTGCGCGAGCGGTACGATGGAGGCGTTCGATTGCATGGGCGGACGCGCGCAGGCGCAAGCGGCGGAGCTTGGCGCAAAGGTTCGCCGCGCCTCGCCGCACAAGGGGCCGTGGCCGCGCATTTCGGTGTGGCAGGGCGGCGCCGACAATGTCGTGGCGCCCAGCAACGCCGATGCGATCGTGCTGCAATGGGCGAATTTGCACGGCCTGCCGCCGCAGCCGAGCCGGGTCGACACCGTGGAAGGCTATCCCCACCGGGTCTGGCTGAACGGCAGGAACGAGATAGCGATCGAGCGCTACGACATCACCGGCATGGCGCACGGCGCGCCGCTGATGCCGGGGCACGAGGAAGGCGAATCGGGCGAGGCCGGCGCGCACATGCTCGACGCCCGCATCAGCTCGACCGACCGCATCGCGGCCTTCTTCGGCCTGGTCCCGAAGCCGGCGCCGCGCCCGCGCCGGGCGGCACGCGCCGCCGCGCCGGTGCGGCCCAAGGTGGCGGCAGCAAGCGGAGCAAGGCCGGTCCGGCCCGGCGCCGGCATCCAGCAGGTGATCGACGATGCGCTCAAGGCCGCGAGGCTCAAGAGCTAGCAGGGCGTCGAAAGACACCGGTTCGTCACCCCATGCCGGGAATGGCCAGCTTGCGTTCGAGCCGCCGCGCGACGAGGACCACGACCGAGACCAGCAGCAGATAGACCAGAGCGGTGAACACATAAGTCTTGAAGAACAGGAAGGTGCGCGACGCGACCTCCTGCATCTGCGCGAAGAATTCGATATATTGGATCAGGAACACGATCGAACTGTCCTTGACGTTCTGGATCGCCTGGTTGGTGAGCGACGGCACCGACATCCGCAGCGCCTGCGGCGCGGTGATCAGGCGAAACACCTGGAAGCGCGAAAAGCCCTGCGCACGGGCCGATTGCAGCTCGGCCTGATCGAGCGCCTTGTAGGCGATCGTCAGATAGCGCGCGTTATAGGCCGACACGTTGAAGGTGAAGCCGAACACCGCGATCACGAACGGCGACAGCTTCACGCCCAGATTGGGCAGGCCGTAGTACATCAGGAACAGGAACACGATCAGCGGCGTGCCGATGAACAGGGAGATATAGCTTTGCGTGACAAAGCGCACGAGCCTGCTCTCGCTGAGCGTCAGGCTGAACACCCCGATCCCGCCCAATAGGCCGGTCGCCGTGATGGTGACGGAGAGCAGGATCGTATCGCGCAGGCCCTTCGCGATCTCGGGCCAGTAGCTCCACAAATCGGCGAAGAAGGGGAAGGCGTCGAGCGTCATCGCCTAGCCTTCGCCGAAGAATTCGTCGATGACCGGATCGGACTCCCGGTCGAGCAGATGCTCGATGCAATCCTCCGCATGGACCCTGCCGCGATCGAGGAAAACCACCCGGTCGGAGATATATTTCGCCAGGCCGAGATCGTGGGTGACGCAAAGGATCGTCACATTGTCGAGATAGAGGCGGTTGATCAGCGTCACGACCTCGCGGACCATGATCGGATCGAGCGCCGAGGTCGGCTCGTCGAAGAACAGGACCTTCGGGTCCATCGCCAGCGCGCGCGCGATCGCCACCCGCTGGCTCTGTCCCCCGGACAACGCCGCGGGATAGGCGTGGCATTTTTCCGCCATGTCCATGCGATCGAGTTCGTGCAGCGCCCGTTCCTCCGCCGCTTTCCTGGGGATCTTCTTCAGCTGGCGCAGGGCGAGCGTGACGTTGTCCAGCACCGACATGTGACGGTAGAGCGCGAAATTCTGGAACACGAAGCCGATCCGGCTGCGCAGCGCACGCACGTCGGCGCCGGCGCGCGTCACCTCTTCGCCGTCGAACAGGATCGTTCCCGAAGTGGGTTCGATCAGCCGGTTGAGGCAGCGCAGCAGCGTCGACTTGCCGCAGCCGGACGGCCCCATGATGACCTTGGTCTCGCCCTCCTCGAGGACGAGGCTGACGCCGTCGAGCACGACCTTGTCGCCATAGGATTTTACCAGCTTCTGGACTTCGAGAATGGCCATCGCGGTCTCAATCTCACTCCTGCGCGAATCCGGGGATGCTGTAGTGCTTCTCGATCAGTCGGACGGCGACGAGCAGCAGACGGTAGATGGCGAAATAGAGCAGGCCGATCGCGGCATAGATTTCGATGCCGCGCATGGTGGTCGAAACCAGCGCCATCGCCTGCTTGGTGATCTCGGGAATGCCCACCGTATAGGCGAAGGGCGAGAATTTGAGCACCGTGGTCAGCTCGTTGACCATGCCCGGCACCGAGAAGCGGGCCATCTGGGGAATCTCGATCAGCCGCAGCGTCTGGAGCCGGGTGAACCCCATCGCCTGCGCGGCGAGGACCTCGTTCGGATTGACCGCGGCGAAGGCCCCCCTGAACACCTCCGAGAGATAGGCGCCCGAGATCAGGCCGAGGCTCAGCATCATCGCCAGCAGCGGCGGCACGTCGAGGCCGATGCCGGGCAATCCGAAGAAGACGATGAACAGCAGCACCAGCATCGGGATGCCGCGCAGCACATAGACGATGGCGGAAAGCGCCCGGGACAGCCCGGCGCCGCCCAGCGCGCGTGCGACCGCTATGGCGAGGCCGACGAGCAGGCCGGTCGCGCCGCAGCTCAGCGTGATCAGCAACGTGTAGCCGGCGCCGCGCAGCAGCGTCAGCAATATGTCGAGGAAACTCACGCGAGGCTATCCGGGGCCGTCGCGGTGGATTTGAAGTTCATACTGTGACGTCATGCCCGCGAAGGCGGGCATCCAGCTTCTCTTGAGCGGACAAGAGACGGAAAAAGCTGGATTCCCGCGTAGGCGGGAATGACGAAGAAGATGAAACGAACTTCAGTTTCAAGATATTAGTGCATCCACTTGTCGATGATCGCCTGCCGCTTCTGCGGCCCGAGCGCGTCGAGATATTTGTCGAAATCGACGCGCAGCTGCGATCCCTTGGGGAAGGCGAAGCCGAGCTTGTCGATGCCTTTGAACACATAGCTGTCCTGGATCGGCAGCTTCTTGCGATAGACCGAGGCGACCGTGCCGTCGAGGAAGGCGAGATCGACCTGGCCGTTCTGCAGATCGGTCAGGACCTCGTTGTAGCTCGGATAGAGCTTCACCTGGTCGACCTTGTAGATGCCCTTGGGTTCCAGCTCGGTCTTGATGAAGTCCATATAGGCCGCGCCGCGCGGGAAGCCGATGCTGTACTTCTTCAGGCTGTCCAGATTGGCGAGCCTGATGTTGCGGCTCTTCATGCTCACCAGATCCCAGTCGTTGTCCATATAGGGCTTGGAGAAATCCATCACCTTCTTGCGCGGCTCGGTGATCGAGATGCCGGAGAAGGCCACGTCCGCCTTGCCGCTGACGATCGCGCCGAGCATGCCCTGGAAGTCGTAGGCGGTGATGTTCATCGTGCAGCCGCGCGCCTTGCAATAGCCGTCGAACAGGTCGAAATCGAGGCCCTTGGTCTGGCCGTTCTCCTCGAACAGATTGGGCGGAGAAGCCGGCGTCACGGCGACGTTGATGACCTTCGCCGCCCCGTCCTTCTTTCCGCAGCCGCCGAGCGACAGGATTGCGATGCCCAGCGCGAACGAGGCGAGAAATCTACGGCGTCCTGTTTTCATCTCTTCTACCCCTGTTTGACGGATAAGGCGGTGTGAAAGCGAAGATGTCGTCCAGCCCGGCCTGGTCCAGCATCTCGCGCACCGCTTCGCCGCCATGCGCGAAGTCGACGCGCCTGTCGCCGCGCTTGAGCGACCTGGCGAGCCGCAGGACGGCGCGAATGCCCCCGAAATTGATGAAATCCAGCTGATCCAGGTCGATCGTCACCGATCTCGTCCCGGCCTGCAGGCGATCTTCGACGGCCGCGACGAAGGCAGCGCCGTCGGCCGCTTCGAGCCGCCCCAGCGGCCGCGCGACCAGACGCTCTCCTTCGTCGGAAAACTGGATCTGCATGCGGTGATTCCGGCCGTTCGTTTCGGCTTCAATCCGCCATCGCGCGGCTTTGCGCAATGGGTCGTTTCCGTCCGGGCGGCTTTTCACGGTTCCGGCGCAGACGCCATGGCGGGCTCATGCCGTCGCGGGCTCTTCCAGCCCCAGCTCCTCGATCATCGCCGCGCGCATCAGATACTTCTGCACCTTGCCGGTCACGGTCATCGGGAATTCCGAGACGATCTTCACGTAGCGGGGGATCTTCTGATGGGCGATCTGGCCGTCGCAGAACCGCCGCAGGCTGTCGGCGTCGAATGCCCTGCCGTCGTGCGGGATCACCCAGGCGCACAGCTCCTCGCCGTATCGGGCGTCGGGCACGCCGAAGATCTGCACGTCGCGAACGTCCGGATGGCGATACAGGAACTCCTCGATCTCGCGCGGATAGAGGTTTTCGCCGCCCCTGATGACCATGTCCTTGAGGCGTCCGACGATGTTGCAAAAGCCTTCCTCGTCGATCGTCGCGAGGTCGCCGCTGTGCATCCAGCCGTCCGCGTCCTTGACCGACGCTGTATGCTCGGGACGTCCCCAATAGCCGAGCATGACGGAATAGCCGCGCGTGCACAGCTCGCCGCGCACACCCCTCGGCACGATGTCGCCTGCCTCGTCGACGATCTTCACCTCGACGTGGGGATGGACCCGGCCGACGGTCGAGACCCGGCGCTCCAGCGGATCGTCGGTCGCGCTCTGGAAGCTGACCGGGCTCGTCTCGGTCATGCCGTAGCAGATCGTCACCTCCGACATGTGCATGCGGTCGGCGACCTTGCGCATGACCTCGATCGGACAGGAAGCGCCCGCCATGACGCCGGTGCGCAGGCTCGACAGATCATAGTCGGAAAAGCGCGGATGCTCGAGCTCGGCGATAAACATCGTCGGCACGCCGTAGAGCGCGGTGCAGCGTTCGCGCTCGACCGCTTCGAGCGTGGCGAGGGGATCGAAGCCTTCGCCCGGATAGACCATCGCCGCGCCCAGGGTGAGGCAGGCGAGATTGCCCATGACCATGCCGAAGCAATGGTAGAGCGGCACCGGGATGCACAGGCGGTCCTCGGGCCCGAGCCTGATCCCCTTGCCGGTGAAATAGCCGTTGTTGAGGATGTTCCTGTGCGTCAGCGTCACGCCCTTGGGCGAGCCCGTGGTCCCGCTGGTGAATTGGATGTTGACGGCGTCGTCGCAACCGATCGCCGCGGCGATCGTCTCGAGCCGCGACGGCGAGGCGTTGCGGCCGGCCTCCTCCACCGCGGCGAAGGCGATCGTCCCGCCTCCCGCGCCCGGTTCCATCTCGATCACGCGGCGGAGCGCAGGCAGCCGGGCGGACGCGATCGGCGCCGCGCCGGCCGCCGCCATTTCCGGCACCAGGGTCCGGATCATCGCCGGATAGTCGCTGGTCTTGAACGCAGGCGAGATGACGATCGCCGCGCAGCCGGATTCGGCGAGGGCATATTCCAGCTCCATCAGGCGATAGGCCGGGTTGATCGTCACCAGGATGAGCCCCGCCTTGGCCGCGGCGAACTGGGTAATCGCCCACTCGACGCGATTGAGCGACCAGATGCCGATGCGGTCGCCGGGCGCGAGCCCGAGCGCGAGCAGGCCGCGCGCGAAGGCGTCGCAGCGCGCTTTCAGCGCGTCCCAGCTCAGGCGGACATCCTGGCCCCGATCGACGAGCGCCTCGCGGCCGCCCCATCGTGCCGCGGCCTGGTCGAGCGCCGCGCCGATCGTCATCGTCAGCAGCGGCTCGTCGGTGGGGCCGGTTACGTGGCTTAGCATGGCTGACCGTCTCCATTCATCGCCAAGGCGGCGGCGGGCAGACCGCTCTTTGGTCTGCGCGCGCCCGGCGGCCGCACTGTAATTCCAAAAGCGACCGCGGTGGAAGTGCGCCGCGTCGATGTGGCGTGCGCGCTTTGCCGCGCCGGGCGCATCGGCGGCGTCGGCCGGACGCGATTTCCTTATTGTATCCCCGGGCACAGGAAGCGAGAGAAGCGAGTCATGAGCATCTTCCCCGAAGACATTTTCACCGAGCCGAGCGACGTCGATCCCGACACGCTGGCCAATCTGGGTCCGCTGCGGCGGCTGGCGGGCGTGTGGCAGGGCGAGCACGGCGTCGACCTGAACCCGAAGGCGGACGGGCCGGAGCGGCGCGTGTACCTGGAGCGCATCGACATGCAGCCGATCGATCCCCAGGCGAACGGACCGCAGCTCTTCTACGGCCTCAGGTACCACGTCCACATCAACACGCCCGAGGAAGACAGCACCTTTCACGACCAGGTCGGCTATTGGCTGTGGGAGCCTGCGACCGGGCTGGTGCTGCAGACCGTGGCGATTCCGCGCGGCCAGGTCTGCATCGCCGCCGGGCAGGCGAAGCCCGAGGATGAGCGACTGGTGCTGACCGCGAAGCGCGGGACGACCGAATATGGCATCTGCTCGACCGGCTTCCTGGAACATGCCTTCCGGACCGATGCTTATAGCATCGCGGTGACCTTCCACGCCGACGGCTCGTGGAGCTATGTCACGAATACGACCTTGATCGTGCGCGGACAGGCGGAACCCTTCGATCATCGCGACCAGAATCGCCTGGTCAAGATCACCGAGCCGACGCCCAATCCGCTCGCGCTGATCCAGGGAAGGCGAGGCATTCAGACCGGACATTCAAGAACTAAGGTGGACTGATGAGCGTGCACCTCTTGCAAGTCGGGGATCACCTCTCCTTGGAGATCGACGCGGACGATCTCGACCGCGTTCGCTCATATATTCAGCAAATGTATCCGGATGTTTCAATCGGGCCAGCCGGTATCACCACCGTCGTGTCTTTCGGCGGCTCGGAGTTCATGTTTCAAAATGAATGGGATGATCCCTGTCTTATTTCCGGCTCGTTGAACGGCGACACTCTACTCAGGCGGATCTGCGACTATTTCGCCACCAAATAGCCTGCTGCTGGCTATCCAGTCCATTGTCGGTTCCATCGCAGGCCTCTACGCTGCGGCCAACGCGGGGAGGGGAAAATGCGCCAGTGGCTAAGCTTGTTGCTCTTATTGGTGCCTGAGCTGGCTTTCGCACAGCAGGATATCGGGGCCGGTGAAATCGTAGTTACGGCAATGCGGCGCGAAAGCGATGGCTATGACGAGCGCGTGCCTGCCGTCGGCTTGCGCCGTTCGGGAGACTTTGCAATCCAGGAAGTCATTGTCGGCGGTGACACGCGCGATGCGGCCAAGCGCCACGACGAGATCTTCGCGACGATACGAGGCGCGATCGAGCTTGCAGCACGCCGCGGCAACATCGAGCTTGCAACTGGCGAGATGGTTGTCGAACCTCTGACCCTCGCCAATTTTCGTAGCTTGACCCTCAAGAGCGATGGACGACCAGATACAGACAAGGTTTCGTTCCTCGTCAAGACAAGGCTCTCACCGGGAATTGACGCCAAATCCGCGCTGGAACGGATCGACAGTTTCATCAAGGATGTGCCGACTGTCGGTCGCGCCGAGATGAAGGCCGCCGGCGACCTGACATTGTCCGTCGTTGGCCCTGATCAATACCGAGGCCAGATCGTCGACCTTGTCGCAGCGGACGCTCGCGCAACAGCCGCGAGGCTTGGCCCCGATTATGTAGTCGAAGCCAAGGGACTCGATCGCCCGGTAGAGTGGGGGAGAGCAAGTCTCACTGAAGTGTTCTTGTACGTGCCGTACAGCTATACGATCGTGCCGAAGCGGTAAGAGAATCTGCAATGCGGCTGCGCTTAATGTTCGCCGCGATAGCGGCGACTGTGTTAGCGATCGGCGGCCTCTGCGCTTTCTCGCTTGCGCGTCCACCCGTTCGTGGACGCGTCGTGGCCGCCACGGACCACATTTTGGTCGACAAATCGGACCATCGAATGACGCTTTTCAAGCGGGGGCGCATCATAAAGAGTTACAGGGTAGCGCTCGGCCGCGGCGGGCTCGGTCCAAAGACCCGAGCGGGCGACAATAAGGTCCCCGAAGGCCTTTATCGGATCACGGGGCACAATCCCGACAGTGCCTATCATCTGTCGTTACGAATTGGCTACCCAACCGCGATGCAAGCCAGCAATGCCCGGAAGCGCGGTGTTGATCCTGGCGGGGACATCATGATCCATGGAATTCGCAACGGGTTGGGCTGGATCGGTGGTCAGCATCGTCGGCTGGATTGGACCCGTGGGTGCATCGGCGTGACAGATGATGAAATCGAGGAAATCTGGCGCTTGGTTCCGGATCAAACACCAATCGAGATAAGGGCCTGATTTTAGGATAAGCTGTATCCGCAATCATATAGCCTCTCCGGCGTTGCGACGCTCGTGGTGGCGGTGGCGGCGTAAACTCGCTGGTAGTCCAGTATCGCGCCGTGGACCAGGCAGAAATCGGTATTGTGTCCCCGTAATTCAGGTCTCGGATCGCGCAGGCTCCGCGGCATCGCCATCGTCCTCCTCCAGGAGGCCCTTCACCGCTTTGGTCGAATAGCGCAGGGCGAGACCCTGGTGGGCGCGGGCGGCAGCGGGATGCTTGGCCCGGATCGCCAATATGGCCTCTTCCTCCGCTCGGTTCATGAGATGCTCGGTTTCCGGACTGATCATGTTGCGCTTCTCCAAAACACTGGCATCAGCGTCCGCTATCTTTCCGCCACCTGACTGGTCCCGCCTTTCGGGACCAATGGTGTGCCGGGCGGGGTGGAGAGCCGATGCCAGGTGCGAAGGAAGTGACGAGGAGACGATAGCGATGACAAAAGGCCGGACGCGGCAGGCGCGCCTCGCCGCCGCCGCGATTGCGCTGACGGCATGGACGGGGCTGGCGGTCCAGTTCGGCGCCTCCCTGGGCCAGACCGGGTCGGCAGGGGCGGCGCTCTGGGAAATGCTGCGCTTCTTCACCATCATCGGCAATCTGCTTGCGGCGATCGCCTTCACCGCCATCGCCGCCGGCAGCCGCCGGGCCGGCACGCCGTTCGTGCTGGGCGGAGTCACGCTGACGATCCTGCTCATCGGCGTGGTGCATTTCCTGCTGCTGCGCGGCCTGCTCCATCTGAGCGGCGGCGCGAAGCTCGCCGACGTCCTGCTGCACCAGGTCACGCCGTTGCTGGTGCCGCTCTACTGGCTCGGCTTCGCGCCCAAGGCCGGCCTGCGCCGGCGCGACGCGATGATCTGGGCGCTGCTTCCGCTCGCCTATTTCGCCTACGCGCTGGCGCGCGCGGCGGCGGACGGCAAATATCCCTATCCGTTCATGAATGCCGCACAGCTCGGATGGCCCCGCGTCGCGGCCAATGCCACGCTGATCGCGCTCGGCTTCATGCTGGCGGCGCTCGCGCTGGTCGCGATCGCCCGGCGCCTGGCGCGGCGTTCGTCCTAGCATAGCCGTTGCGGCGACCGGCGGCTCGCGCGGGGCCGGCGGTGCAACGCGCGATGCCCGTCACGCGTTTGTCGCTCAAGGGGTTCAGACCAGGATTCTGGGGGAATGGATGCCGTATCGCGCATCCAGCCGATCGCCGGGCAGCGCGCGAAACACAGCAGGAGAAATCTCATGACCTATGTCGATGGATTTGTGGCCGCGGTGCCGACCGCGAACAAGGAAGCCTATCGCCAGCATGCCGCCAAGGCGGCGCCGCTGTTCAAGCAGTTCGGCGCGACGCGCGTGGTTGAGGCGTGGGGCGACGACGTCCCGGACGGCAAGGTGACCGACTTCAAGGGCGCCGTGAAGGCCAAGGACGGCGAGGCCGTGGTGTTCGGCTGGATGGAATATCCGTCGCGAGAGGCGCGCGATGCCGCCAACGAGAAGATGAGGAACGATCCGCGCATGAAGGAGATCGGCACGACGATGCCGTTCGACGGCCAGCGCATGATCTTCGGCGGCTTCTCTCCCATCCTCGAGGAATCCGCGGGCGGCACGATGGGCTACGCCGACGGCTATCTGATCGCGGTACCGAACGAGAATAAGGAGGCCTATCGCGCGATGGCCGCCAAGGCGGCGGAGGTGTTCCAGGACTATGGCGCGACGCGCGTCGTCGAAACCTGGGCCGATGACGTGCCGGACGGCAAGGTCACCGACTTCAAGGGCGCCGTGAAGGCCAAGGACGGCGAGGCCGTGGTCTATTCGTGGGTCGAATGGCCGTCGAAGGAGGCGCGCGTCGAGGGCTGGAAGAAGGTGATGGCGGACGAGCGGATGAAGCCGGACGGCAGCAAGACGCCGTTCGACGGCCAGCGCATGGTCTATGGCGGGTTCGCGCCGCTGCTCGACGAATAAGCGACAGGGCCGGGCTGCAGCCTCCGCGGAGGCCGCCGCCCGGCATGCGAGGCACGATTCAGTCCGTTTCCAGATCGTGCTTGAGGCGCGCGAGCATTGCGACGGCGCGCTCCGCATGCGGGCCGATCCAGCGTTCGTGAATGGCATGGATCGGCAGCGGATTGAGATGATTCCATCGTTCCCTTCCGCGCCGCTCGACGATGATCAGGTCCGCCGCGTCGAGCACCTTGAGGTGCTGCATCACCGTGCAGCGGTCGAGCTCCGGAAACTGCGCGCACAGCGCGCCGGTCGTCAGCGGCTGGTCGCGCAGCACGTCGAGGATCGCCCGCCGGTGCGGCGAGGCGAGCGCCTTGAAGACGCGGTTCTGCTGCGCGACGATTGACATGTTATAGATATATAACATATGAGCGGCGGCCGCAAGGAGGACGAATCATGGACCTGAAGTTCACCGTGATGATCCACGTCTCGCGACCGGTGCAGGACGTGTTCGAGGCCGTGGCCGATCCCAAGCAGCTGTCGTCCTATTTCACCACCGGCGGCGCGAGCGCGCGGCTCGAGAGCGGGACGATCGTCACCTGGGACTTCCACGATTTTCCCGGCGCCTTCCCCGTCGAGGTCGTCGAGGTGATCCCCAATGAGTCGATCGTGCTGAAGTGGGCAGCCAATGAGAAGCCGCCGGAAGACGGCACGGACGATCAGGGCAAGGCGGGATATAAGACCACCGTCACGATGCGCTTCAAGCCGACGGCGGACGGGCGCACGCTCGTCGAGATCGAGGAAAAGGGCTGGCGCGAAACCGACGCAGGGCTACGCGCGAGCTACGGCAATTGCATGGGCTGGTCGCAGATGCTCGCCGCGCTCAAGATCTGGCTCGAACATGGCATCAACCTGCGCGAGGGCGCATATAAATAGCGCCGGCGGATGGCCCTCGCAGCGATGACCATCAACGCGACCGGTGTTGCAGGGCATCGGCAATGCCGACGAAGCCCAAGACCAGTATGAAGGCCGTGGCGGTCGCCGCGGCAAG
>DATFHP010000020.1:0-30143 GCA_035248285.1 Allosphingosinicella sp.
AACCGCTTTCCTTGACAGAGCGGGCTGCTGCCCCATATGCGCCGGACCCTGCCAAGGCAGCGCAAGGCCCCTTCGTCTAGCGGTCCAGGACGTCGCCCTCTCACGGCGAAAACACGGGTTCGAGTCCCGTAGGGGTCACCAGCAGAGCTGGCTATGATCCGATTGGATCGGATCAATCGCTCTAAAATACTGATCTGGCGCGATTTCCGATTCATCGGATCATGCGATCCGCCTAGAGTGATTTCGAGCCAGATGGAATCATCTGGCGGCTCGGAAATCACGGCCATCAAAGAACTTTCTAGCCTCGCTCCGGTTCAACCTGGACCGGAACGAGGCTAGAAACCGCTCTCGGGAGTCGCGTGCGGCCTGGCCTAGAACTGCGCCTCGGGCATGTGCAGGACGAGGCCCTCAAGCTCCGCCGTAAGCGCGATCTGGCACGCGAGCCGGCTGTTCTCGGTCTTCCCTTCGCCCAGCTCGAGCAGCGGCACCTCCGTCTCGGGATCGGCACGGCCAGTGCGCCCGATCCACAGCGAATCGACAAAGACGTGGCAGGTCGCGCATGCAGCCTGTCCGCCACAGTCGCCGTCTATGCCCGGCACGCCATTGCGAACCGCAGCCTCCATCGCCGAAAGACCTTCGACGGCGTCGACCGGGTGCTCGGTTCCGTCCGCTTCGATAAAAACCACCTTGACCATATTCATGACTTTCCGTCGGCGCGGGTTAAGCGTGGATGCGGACCGGGAGCTGCTCGATGGCGCGCAACAAATTGGAAATCGCGTAGATTGGCGGGCTAACGACCTCGATGCGTTTCCATCCCATCTCGATGATCTCTTCCCAGAGCACGCGGAGCTGCATTTCGGCGAGGCGGTTGCCGAGGCAACGGTGAATCCCGAAGCCGAAGGACAGGTGCTGGCGCGGGCGCTCGCGATCGATAATGAACCGGTCAGGATCGACGATCGCAGTCTCGTCGCGGTTGCCGGAAATGTACCACATCGCCACCATGTCCCCCTTGCGGATGGTCTTGCCGCCAATTTCCTGATCCTGCATCGCGCGCCGCCCCTGATACAAGACCGGGGTCTGCCAACGGATCATTTCGGGCACGGCACCATCGAGAAGTTTCGGGTCGGCCATGAGTTTCGTCCATTCAGCCGGATGTTGATCGAATGCGACGATGCTGCCCGACATGGTGTTGCGGGTCGTATCATTGCCGCCCACGATCAGCAGGCTGATATCCGAAATATATTCAATCGGCGTCATGTCCGCCGCTGCCGCCGAGTGGGCAAGCATCGAAATAATATCCGGGGCCGGATCCTGGTGCCGCCGTTGCTCACGCAGATCGAGAAATGCCTGCCCCATCTCCGCGAGCTCGCTATCCCGCTGTTCCCACGATTCGACGTTGCCGTCGCCGGGTGAGCCCGTAATTATGTCCGACCAGCGCTTCAGCCTGGGCTGCTCGTCCGGAGGAAAATCCAGAAGAGTCGCCAGCATCAGCATCGTGAGCTTGAGCGACACCGCTTCGACCCAATCGAACTCTGCACCGATCGGAAGCTCGGCCAAGACGCCGCGCGTACGCTCGCGTATCATGCCCTCGAGCCGGACCAGGTTCCTGGGCGCAACTGCCGGGGTGACGGTCTTGCGGCGCTCATCGTGCGCCGGCGGATCCAAGGCCAGGAAGCCGCCGACCGGGATCGCGTCGTCGGTCTGGCCCTTCATGATATTCTGATCGAGATTGATGACCCCGAGCGACGAAAACGCCCTGTGGTTGTTGTTGACGGCGAGAATGTCCTGGTACCGGGTGATCGACCAAAAGGGTCCGTAGCGGCTCCGCGGGGTGTAGTGGACTGGATCTTCTTCGCGCAGCCGCTTGAAATAGGCCCAATGTTCGTTGCGGTGGAACAGCATCGGATCGACAAGGTCGATCTCATCGAGCGCGATGGCATAGGCATCGCGCGCCGGCGCTACAGTTGAGGATGTCATAGCGCCCCTCCTACAGGAACAAGTTTTCGAGGTGCATGTTGTCCCTCCGCAGGAGACAACTCAAATCACCTCTCGTGATTTCTAGTATTCATAAATCCAATTGAGACATTGAAAAATATAGGTCTCAATATTTACCCCTCCTCGGGAGGCTATTGGAATGCATTGGGCGGTAGGACGTTCGAGAATAGATACCGATTCGCGAATGAGGAACCCATCGCGATCAAATCGATGGCGACAGCCGCGCCCTTTCGGATCGGTCGACGATCGGGTTGCGGATCGTGCCGACCTTCTCGATCGCGACTTCGATGATGTCGCCGGGCTTCATGAGGATCGGCGGGTTGCGCGCGTAGCCGACGCCTTGGGGCGTTCCGGTCGCGATGACGTCCCCGGGATAGAGCGTCATGATCCGGCTGAGATAGGCGATGATTTGCCCCACGGAAAAGATCATGTCGGCCGTCGTCGCGCTCTGCATGACGTCGCCGTTGAGCCGCGTTTCCAGGGCCAGTCCGTCGCGAGGATCGCCGACTTCATCGGCCGTGACGATCGGTCCGATCACGCCCGAGCGGTCCATGTTCTTCCCGGGCGTCCATTGATGCGTGTGCCGCTGGAACGTGCGTGCGCTGACGTCGTTGAAGGCGGCGTAGCCGAGGACTCCTTCCAACGCCGCATGTTCATCCACATCGGCCATTCGACGCCCGATGACGGTCGCCAGCTCGCCTTCCCAATCGAGGATCTCGTCGAGCGCGGGGATCGCATCCCCATCCGTGATCAGCGAACGGGTCCATCGTCCGAAGATGGCCGGATAGTCGGGCGGCGCGAACCCGCCCTCTGCCGCGTGAGCACGATAGTTCAGCCCGACGCACAATATGCGCGCGCCCGGCCAGACGGCGGGCACGCGATGCACGTCGCGAACAGGCTCCGACGCGCGCGGACCTTCCAGCCATCGTGACGGCTCGCGATAGAAGGTTTCCGCCGGCGCGAGCGGACGGAGGCCGTCCTCGGCGCTCTCGCAAATGTACGTAACATCCCCTTGCCGGACACCGATCAAGCGCATTCGCTGCCTTCCCGTTCGAAGTTTGGATCATCGCCTATAATATCGCCTATAATAAGGTCTCGGCGGCAACATCAAATGCGGTCGAAGGCCGCAGCCCGAGCACCGCATGGCCTCGCCTCAAGGAGAAGAGGAAGCGGGAAGGACGATCGCCCGGCATTCGCCGAAGCCGATCGGCGCAAAGCCTTGAGCAATGGCGCGGGCCGAAAGGATCACCTCGTCGCCATCTTCCAGAAAAGCGCGCGTCTCGCCGCCGCCGAGCGCCACCGGCTGCGCGCCCCCTCGGCTGATCTCGAGCAGGCTGCCATAGCCGTCGTCGCCCGGCGCCGAGATGGTGCCGGTGCCGATCAGATCGCCGGGCCGCAGATTGCAGCCGTTCGAGGCATGGTGAGTGACGATCTGGGCCATCGTCCAATACATGTTGCGCACCGGCCCGCGGCTGAGACGGTGCGGCGCCCTGCCCTCCTGCCGCATGCGCGCCGTGGCCAGGTACGCCTCAAGCTCGATCGCATAAGCCCCGCCCGCCTGGTCGGCCGCGTCCCACAAATAGGGAAGCGGCTTCGGATCCCCCTCGGGGCGCGGCGGCTGCGCGATGCGGAACGGCGCCAGCGCCTCGCTGGTCACGACCCACGGGGAAATCGTGGTATGGAAGCTCTTGGAGAGGAACGGCCCGAGCGGCTGATATTCCCAGGCCTGCAGATCGCGCGCCGACCAGTCGTTGAGAAGACAGAGGCCGACGATATGCGAGGAGGCCTCGGCAATCGGGATCGGCTGGCCGAGCGCATTGCCCTCGCCGATCCAGATGCCGAGCTCCAGCTCGTAATCGAGGCGCGCACTGGGGCCGAAGATGGGCTGGGCATCGGCAGGCTTGCGCTGACCGGACGGGCGGACGATCGGCTGGCCCGAAGGACGTACCGAGGACGCGCGGCCGTGATAGCCGATCGGCACATATTTGTAGTTGGGAAGCAAAGGATCGTCGGGGCGGAATTGCCTGCCGACATTGGTCGCGTGATGGATGCCGACGTAGAAATCGCTGTAATCGCCGATCGCGGCCGGCAGCAGCATCGCACATGCCGCGGCCTCGTGCAGCATCGGCGCGAGCCGATCGCGGTGAGCGCGATCCGACAACAGCTCGGAGAGGCGTCGTCGCAGCGCCGTCCGCCGCGATGCGGGCAATGCGAACAGAGCATTGAGCGTTTGCCCTTCGAGCACCCCCGCAACATCGCCAAGCAATGCCGACGCAGCCTTGAGATCCAGGATATGGTCGCCGATCGCGGTTCCGGGGCGAGGATCGCCGCCGGCCGGAGCGAAGATGCCCAGCGGCAGATTCTGGATCGGAAAATCGCGATGCCCGTCGGCCCCCTCGACCCAGGTGGAAAGCGCCGGATCGTGCGTCGGATCGACCGCCGCCTTGCTCACTCCCAATCCTCACGCCTGGGAAGCTTGGCTTTGCGAAAGCCGCGCCAGCAGGCATCATAATCCTTCTCGCGAAGCGAAGTGTCGACAGCGAAGGCGGTGGGCCGGAACACCATGCGGCTTTCGAACATGAAGGCGAGACCTGCATCGATCTTTTGCGGCGCGAGCTTGGCGGCGGTCGCGGCCTCGTAACTGGCGACATCGGGGCCATGCGCCGACATCCGGTTGTGCAGACTGGCACCGCCGGGCTCGAAACCCTCCGCCTTGGCATCATAGGCGCCGTGGATCAGCCCCATGAACTCGCTCATCACATTGCGATGGAACCACGGCGGGCGGAACGTGTCCTCCGCCACCGACCATCGCGGCGGAAAGATCACGAAGTCGCAATTGGCCGTTCCGGGAGTATCGCTCGGGGAGGTCAGCACGGTGAAGATCGAAGGGTCGGGATGATCGAAGCTGACGCTGTTGATCGCATTGAATCGCGCGAGATCGTAGCGGCACGGCGCCAGATTGCCGTGCCAGGCGACGACATCGAACGGAGAATGGTCGAGGATCGTGGTCCACAGGCCGCCTTGAAATTTGTGGACGATCTCGAAGGGCTCGTCCTTGTCCTCGAACCAGGCGACGGGGACCTCGAAGTCGCGCGGATTGGCGAGGCCGTTCGATCCGATCGGGCCGAGTTCGGGAAGACGGAACAGGGCACCGTAATTCTCGCAGACATAGCCGCGCGCCGGACCGTCCGGAATCACCCTGAAGCGAAGACCGCGCGGGACGAGCGCGATCGAACCGGGGCCCACGGCCATCGTGCCGAGCTCGGTATCGAGGCGAAGCCTTCCTTGCTGCGGCACGATCAGCAATTCGCCGTCGGCATTACCGAAAGCCCGGCGCTGCATGGCGCGATTGCAGGCATAAAGATGGACCGCGACACCGACGCCGGCGGCGACATCGCCATTGCCGCAATAGGTCACCAGACCGTCGATGAAATCCACCGGATCGGCGGGAAGCGGCAAAGGTGCCCAGCGCAATCGGTTGGGCCCCGTACCGGCCTCGGCGAAGGGTGCCGAGCAAAGCCGGCTGCCCGGCGCGTATCGCGCGTAGGCCGCATGATCGGCACTCGGGCGCAGCCGATAGAGCCAGCTTCGCCGATTCTCGCTCCGCGGCGCGGTGAAGGCGGTGCCCGACAGCTGCTCGGCATAAAGGCCGTAGGCCGGGTGCTGCGGCGAATTGCGGCCTTGCGGCAGCGCGCCCGCGACGGCTTCGGTGGCGAAATGATTGGCGAAGCCGGCCATCATGCCATCGGTGCAACCCGCGTCGGTCGCGCCCGCCGGTCCAGCCTCTTGCGGAGTCATCGCTTCTCTCCTTCGCCCCTCCGCCCGACGCCGCCGATTCTACCGCTCGCCCGAACAATTTGCATCTGCCTCAGAGCAGCGAGCGATTGACATGAAACGCTCTCTGCTCTATAACTCTTTGTTGTAGCATAGCTTTTTGCGAAAAACCGGTTCCCACTTTTTCGCGCGTTGCTTTAGGTCGGCTCGAAATCCGGCTGCCGGTCTGGGGCGGCCAGGACAAAGGCGGGCAGCGCGAGGCACGCCGCTTCGGCCTCCAGCAACCGCGGCCAGCGCAGCACGACCCCGAAGCGGCGCGCGTTGCTGAGCTGGGGCACGAGACACAGGTCGGCGAGCGTGGGCGCGGCGCCGAAGCAATAGGGCCCCTCCTCCCCCTCGATCAGCGACGCGCATGCGTCGAAACCCTCCTCGATCACCCTTACCGCCCATTGCTTGACCTCCGCCTTATCGGCAACGAGGCCGCGCAGACGATCGAGGATCTTCAAATTCTGAAGCGGATGGATCTCGCAGGCGATGACTTGCGCGAAGGCGCGTATGCGCGCGCGGGCGAAAGCATCGCCCGGCAGCAACGGCGGATCCGGCACCAGCTCGTCGAGATATTCGCAGATGGCAAGCGACTGGGTGAGAGTGCCTGCCTCCGTTTCCAGCGCAGGCACGAGGCCCTGCGGGTTGAGCTTCAGATAGTCGGCCGCCCGCTGCTCGCCCTGCCGCAAATGATGCGGAACGCTGTCAAAACCGATCTGCTTGAGATTGAGCGCGATCCTGACGCGGTAGGAGGCGGAGGAACGCCAATAAGTGTGAAGCTTCAGCACCGTCTCGATCCGTCCCTTCTCATGGATGCGTCCATTGCGCGTCGAGTCATTGGTAGGCGAGATGCGCGCTCTCGGCCACTGGGTCTCTTCGCGGCCATTTCGCCAGGCAGGAGCCGATCTTCGCCGGACGCCACGGCGAAATCCGCGCCCTGAAGCACCATGATCGCGTGCCGGCGCTTGACGAGCGAGCGACGAATGCGCTCTTGGTCCAACCCCTCAGCAGCGAAAGGCAGCATTGAAATGACGGGAGAGCCGCTCAGCTATCAAGCCGACGGATTGGCGATGCGCAGCCTCTTCTTCGCGCCGACCGACCATGAGGGACCGCGTCCCGGCATATTGGTCTTTCCGGAGATTTTCGGCCTGGGCGATCATGCGATCGACAGCGCGCGCCGGCTCGCACAGATCGGCTTTGCCGCGCTCGCCTGCGACCTTCACGGCGAAAGCCGCATGGTCACCGATCTCGACGAGGCGCGCACGCTGATGGCCCCGGTGCGAAGCGATGTGAGCGGTCTTCGCGCCCGCGCCGAAGGCGCGCTGGCGGCGATGCGCTCACGCCCCGAGGTCGATGGTTCGAAAACGGCCGCGATCGGCTATTGCCTCGGCGGGACGATGGCGCTCGAGCTTGCGCGCAGCGGTGCGGACATCGCCGGCGCGGTCGGCTTCCATAGCGGCCTCACCACTCCGGCGCCGGGGGACGCACGCAACATAAAGGGCAAGATCCTGGTCTGCATCGGCGCCGACGATCCGGGCGTCGGTTACGAGGACCGCGGCACGTTCGAGCGCGAGATGCGCGAGGCCGGCGTCGATTGGCAGCTGCATGTCTACGGCGGCGTCGTCCACAGCTTCACCAATCCGGACGCCGCTGCATTGGGGCTGCCCGATTTCGCGCGCTACGACGCCAAGGCCGACGCGCGCTCCTGGACGAGCATGCTTTCCTTTTTCGAAGAGATATTCGCCGGGTGAAACTCAGGGCGGGGGGCCGTCGCCGCAGCCTTCAACGCCGCGAGGCCCGGCCTCAGGTCGGAAGGGTCTGGCCGTCGTCGATCTTGAAGACCGATCCAGTCACGCCGGCCGCGCTGTCGCTGGCGAGATGGAGCATGATCGGATCGAGGTCGCTCGCTTCCATCAGCCGGCCGCGCGGAAAGGATGCAATTTGCCGCTTGCCCGCATCCGACTGGGCCCATGGAGCGGTCATCTCGGTCATGATGTAGCCGGGGCAAACGACATTCACCGCGATCCCGACATCGCTCCATTCGCGCGCCAGGCCCTGGCCAAGCATCACAACCGCGGCCTTACCCGCGCAATAGAAGGTCAGCCCTGGCAGAAGCGTCAGGCCTCCGATCGAGGAGATCAGCACGATGCGGCCGTTACGAGCGCCGGCACCGATCATGCGCCGCGCGCCTTCCCGCGCGGTCAGGAATACGCCGCGCACGTTGATGTCGAAGAGCGCATCATAATCGGCCAAGGAGAAGTCGACCGCGGGCGCGGCCCGCCCGGTGCCGGCGTTGGCGATCACCGTGTCGATCGGGCCCAGCTCCGCCTCCGCCGCGTCATAGGCCGCGATGACCGATGCCTCGTCGGCGACGTCCATCTCCACCGCGACGGCGCGGACGCCCATGTCCTCGATCCGGCGCGCCACCGTCTGCAGCCGATCGATCCGACGCGCGGCGAGCGCGATATCCGCGCCAGCACGCGCATAAAGCTCCCCGAAATGTTCACCGAGACCCGATGACGCGCCAGTGATCAATACCTTGCGCCCGGACATTGAGCCTTGCCTCACCCTTCGATCTCCTTGCTTAACGGGTTTGCGAGACGCCTCGGATCAAGCGGGCCGAAATTGCACCGCGGCTTGACCTTCGCGACAGGGGATGGCGCCACTATCGATGGTAGCGCCATGTCCGCTTGCGCGCCAGACCAGACCGGATTGCCGGCGCGGATCCTCGATGTAGGCGGGGCCGCAAGCCCTGCCCGGGGCGCGATCGTGCCGCTTCAAGCCCGTCAGCCCGAAGGCCGCTCCCTCAGGACGCGCGGCAATTCCCGCCGCAGAGCTTGTCCGGACAATGGCCCGCCGGAAAATGATGCGCGCAAACGGCGGCGCGATGCGTCGCAGGTCCGAAGCCGGCCTGCACTATGCCAAGCTAAGATCAGGGCGTCTTTTTCGGCTAATCGCCGCCGACCTTGACATGGCCGGTCGAAATTCCTTCATGGGAGATACACCGCTTTGATCGACGCCGGCTTTGATGGAGACCCATCGCCGCGTCGTCCCAGGAGAAATGCTATGGATATGCGACCCTTCGAACCTCAGGCCGAGCTTTCCGAAAATGTGCGCACGCGCTTTTTCATCGACGGGAAGTGGCAAGCGCCTCTGGGGTCGGAGCGGCTCGATCTGATATCGCCGGTTACCGAAGAGCTGACGCTGAGCGTCCCCGCCGGCTCCGATGCCGACATGGACGCGGCGGTGACCGTCGCGCGCCGGGTGTTCGACCAAACCGACTGGCCGCACCTGCCGCCGTCGGACCGGGCGCGCTATCTGCTCAAGATCGCCGATGAGGTCGACAAGCGGGTCGAGCTTTTCGAACGGGTCTGGATCACGCAAGTCGGCGCGCCGCGGTGGTTCGCGCATCTGATCACCGGCATGACCTCGCATATCATCCGCTATTTTGCGGGCCTGGCGGAAACCTTTCCGTTCGAGGAGCGGCGGCCGGTCGCGCATGGTGCGCTGAAGATGCTGCGCGAACCGATCGGCGTGGCGGCGCTTGTCGTCCCGTGGAACTCGCCGTTGGTTCTCCTCGCCCAGAAAATGGCGCCGGCGATAGTGTCGGGATGCACGATCGTGGCCAAGCCGAGCCCCGAGACGCCGCTCGACGCGCTGCTCCTCGCCGAATGCGCCGAGGCGGCCGGTCTGCCGCCCGGGGTCTTCAACGTCGTTCCCGCCGGCCGCGAGACGGGCAATACGCTGATCAGCGATCCGCGCGTCGACAAGGTCAGCTTCACGGGATCGACCGCTGCCGGCCGGCACATCGGCGCGGTCTGCGCCGATCGGATGGCGCGTATCAACCTGGAGCTGGGCGGCAAGTCCGCCTCGATCCTGTGCGAGGACGCCGACATCGATTCGTGGATGAAGAGCCTGGCACCGTTCACGATGCCGTTCAGCGGCCAGATCTGCTTTTCGCAGACACGCATTCTCGTCCCGCGCAGCCGCCACGACGAGTTCATCGATGCCTATACCGCCAATGTCGAAGGCCTCAAGGTGGGCGATCCCTGGGACGCGGATACTGCGATGGGGCCGGTCTCGATGGCGCGGCAGCGCGATCGCGTGCTCGATTATATCGAGATCGGTCGGCAGGAAGGCGCGCGGGTTGTCACGGGCGGCGGCAAGATGCCCGGGTTCAATCGCGGCTATTACATTGCCCCGACCATCTTCGACGGCGTCACGAACGACATGCGCATCGCGCAAGAGGAGATCTTCGGCCCGGTCGCGTCGGTCATCAGCTATGACAATGACGAGGAGGCGATCGCGATCGCCAACGACAGCGACTATGGATTGAGCGGCTCGGTCTTCTCCGAGGACGCGGATCGTGCCCAGGGCATCGCGCGGCGTATCCGGACGGGCCACATCGCCGTCAACTCGTTCGCGGTCGATATTGTCGCGCCGTTCGGCGGCTACAAGAAATCGGGCGTGGGACGCGAGGCCGGTCCCGAAGGGCTGGCTTCATTCCTCGAGACCAAATCCATGTTTATCCCCGCCTGACCGGATTGTTTGCCAAGGAACTCCCGACGCAATGCTCTGAACCCCATGGAGCGATCGGGCGGTGGCGCATCGCTCGATCCGGCCGGCAATCCGCACCGATTGGAACGATGGAGGTTGGATGAAGAACGACGCCGGCAGCGTCTGGCTGGAGGTGGCGGTGAATGGTGGGTGGGGCCGGCGGCTCCAGCCCTTGATTCCGGTGAGCGTTGGCGAGATCATTGCGGAGGGCATCGCCTGCGTGCGCGCCGGCGCCGCGATCGTTCATTTTCACGCCTATGACGAAACGAGCGGCCGTCCAAGCGACGCGGTGGATCTCTATGTCGCGGTTATCGAGGGCATCCGGGCCGAGGTCGACGCGATCGTCTATCCGACGGTCGCCTTCGAGGGCGACGATCGCTTTTCATTCATAGAGCTTCTTGCCCGCAGAGGCCTGCTTGAATGGACCGCGCTCGATACGGGCTCGGTCAATCTCAGCCGTTTCGCCGATGTTGCTGCCGGCAAACCGGGCTGGATCTACGCCAATGACGAGTCGGGCATAAGACGCGGGCTCGGGCTGGCGCGGGAATATGGCTTCCATCCTTCGTTCGCCTGCTACGAACCTGGCTTCATCCGGCTTGGCGCAGCGCTGTGCCGTGCGTTTCCGGGGGTGCCGCAGCCGATCTACCGCTTGATGTTTTCCGACGGCATGACCTTCGGCTTTCCGCCGGAGCGCTATGCGCTGGAAACCTACCGCAGCCTGCTTGCCGTCGAAGCACCTGAAGCGCCGGTGATGATCGGCGGCCTGGACGTCGACGTATCGGGGCTCGTCGCCCAGGCGATATCGGCAGGCATGCATTTGCGCGTCGGGCTGGAGGACGCGCCGCTTGGCAGCCGCGCGCGCAATGTCGAGCTTGTTGAGGCCGCGGTCGCATTGGTGTCGCGTCCACTGGCAACCGCCGCCGAGATTCGCGCGTCACTGGCCTGAGAGGCGACCACGCAGGGTGATCCGGCCATCGGCCGATTTGAGAAGGCTCTGGCCTCGGAATGACCCGAGACACTATTCCGGCTTGGGCGCCTGGGAGCCGAATGCCCCGGCCGAGCGCAAACTGGTCAGCTCGTCGGTGCCGTAGCCGGCATCGAGAAGCGCGCTTTCGGTGTGCTCGCCCAGCAATGCCGGCAACGCCTGCTGCGCGCCGCGCGAGCGGTCGATCCGCGCCACGCGCCGCATCACCGTCATTGGCCCCGCCAGCGGGTGCCGCATCTGCTCGAACAGGCCGCTGTGCTTGATCTCCGGATCCGCGTGGACCTCCGGAATCGAAAGAACGGCGGCGTATGGAATGCCCCCGGCCGCCAGCCTTTCCTCCCAATAGCTGCGCGGCTGGGTGATGAAGATGGGCCGCATCAGATCGAGCAGCTCAGACCAATTGTCGACGCGCGCCTCTCGGGTGCTGAACCGGGGATCGTCGGCGATGTCCGGACGGTCGATCGCAATGCAGAGTCCCTTCCAGGCTCGCGTGATGCCGCCGAGCTGAAACGACATCATGCCGTCGGAACAGCGCATGATATAGGCTTGCGACGTGGCGGCGCGCGTGTCGGGTTCCGTCGCCACCCCGCCGTCGGTATAGAATGCGTGGAAATCGGGAATGAACCCCACCGACGCGTCGACCATGCTGATGTCGATGCGGGCACCGACACCGCTGACGCTTTTCCCGTACAGCGCCGCTATGATCGCGTTCGACGCCTGCAAGGCGGTCGCCTGGTCCGACAGCGTCGGTCCCCGCAATTCCGGCCTTTCGGGATCCACAAAAGTGTAGAGAATGCCGGACATGGCCTGTCCGACGGTGTCGAACGCAGGCCGATCCCGATACGGACCATCCTCGCTGAAGCCCGATATGGAGCAGAAGATGAGGCCGGGATTGAGTTCGCGAAGCACGTCATAGCCGATCCCCAGCCGGTCCATCACGCCCGACCTGAAGTTTTCAAGCACGACGTCGGACCTGGCCGCCAACCGCCGGAAGACATCTTGCGCAGCGGGATTTTGCAAATCGAGCGTCACGCTCTTCTTGTTCCGATTGTACGCGCGGTAGTTGACGCCGTAATCCTGGATGTCCTTGCCGCCGACATAAGTCCTGAATGGATCGCCGCTGCCCGGACGCTCGACCTTGACTACGTCGGCACCGAAATCGGCAAGCTGCTGTCCCGCGAACGGGCCGGCGATATATTGCGTAAGTTCCAGCACCTTGACGCCCCGCAGCGGGCTGTCGGCACGATGTTCCAAGGATGGATTCGCGATAGTCATACGGTCTCCGCTATTCTTGGTGTTTTGGTTCGCGATGCACTTCGACCCAATTGCATCCCGCCCTGGCGCCAATCATCCCAATGGATTTCTGAAACGCCGTCTCGCATCCGGGTTGAGGCCAAAGGGCAATTCGGATCGGCGTCGAAGGTGACGTCGTTGCATGCCGCTGCAATGCCTGTCTAGCGAGCGGCCGCGCCGCTGTGCAAGCTTATTGGCAAGCTGTCGAAGCCGTATAATCCTCTGTTGGTGCCGACGACCGGTGCGCCCACTTCGATCCGTTCGACACGCTCGATCATCGCTTCCAGCAGCACCTCCATCTCGAGCTTGGCCAGATGCATGCCGCCGCACATATGCGGGCCCGTCCCCCACCCCAATTGATCGACGGGATTGCGCGTGACGTCGAAACGATCGGGATCGGGATAATGGCGTTCATCCCGGTTCGCCGACCCGTACAGCAGCATGACCCGCCCGCCTTCCGGAATCAAATTCTCACCGACTTCATAATCTTGGGCGGCAACGCGCGCGAACCATCGAACGGTCGCGCTGTAGCGCACGCCCTCGAGCACCGCGCTCGTGATGAGATTGGGATTGCTGCGCAGCAATGCCCATTGATCGGGATTGCGCCCGAGGTTGTATAAGAGATTGCCCTTGGCATAGATCGTCGTATCCAGGCTCGGCAACACGAGTGCGCTCATCGCCGCGCGTGCTTCCTCCGGTTCCAGCGCGCCGGTCTTGGCGGCCTGGAACAGCATGTCCACCCATGATCCGGGGCGGATATAGGCAGGATCGACTTCCAGGAAATAAGCATTGACCTCTCTCAGCGATGCGAAGTCCGCGACAAGCTGGTCGTCGATCGTCCCATCGGGATCGAGCGGTCCGGCGCTGTTGAAGCTCGCGGACGCCCAGCGCAGCATGTTGGCCCGGCCCTCCTCCGGCAAGCCCACCAGATAGGAGATGGCTTCTACCGGCAGATATTGAGCAATGGTCGTCACGGCCTCGACCTCGCCCTGGTCGACGATCGAGTCGAGGCGGGTGCTGATCAGCGCCTTGAGCATTTCCCGCTGCTCCTTGAGCGCGGCGGGCATCAGCGGCTTGGACAGCACGCGGCGAAGCTTGCGGTGGCGCTCGCCCGCGGAGCGAATGACCGGCGGCTGTTCCATGGGTTCGTTGACGATGTCGTTGAAGCCGATGCCACGCGTCGAGACGAGGACGTCGGGCATTCGAAGCGCACGCTGGACGTCGTCGAAGCGGCCGATGGCGTAGACGTCCGGATGCGCCAGATGCACGGCAGCGCCGAGATCCCTGATCCTGCGATAATGTTCAAACGGATCGCGAAGAGCGTCCGGGGAAACCAGATTCCCGTGATAAACCGGACATGTTTCCGCCACACGGTCGATTGTCGCCATCGAAAACGTCTACCTTTCCTTCCCACATCCAAGTCGGAGCGACGAGAATGTCATCGAACCATCGGAAGGGTGCCCTCACGACGTTCTGAGTCCCGGCCTCCGCCGAGCCGGCGAATTCTCCCGAGGAGCTTGCGGTCGGGGAAATCTCCTTGTCAAATGCGCCGGCCGGGTCCCCTGCGGCGACAAGCGCCAGGCCCAATCGAAACATCGATTGGCGGAATGATCGGCCGATAGCTTGACATTGTCAAGTATGAGGCCGGCGTCGGCAGGACTGAAATGGTCGAGGGACGGTCGGCGACTTCGGGTCGATTGCAATCGGCGGAGGCCTGTCTCAAAGTTCCCTCATGTCGATGAAGGAGAGCGATTCGGGCTGCCCGGTTCAACCGCGCAGACGCGCCTGCCCTATGCAGGTGGGGGAGAGGACAATCGCCGTCAAGCATCAGTCTTCGATAATGGCTGCTTTCAATCTCGACGTACAAAAGAAAAGGGATTCTGGGGTATGTTAATGGAACGATCAGGCAAAGCCGTCATCGATATCGATACCAAAGACTCTCTATCTAGAATACATAGGACGATATTTTCCGATCCGGCCATTTTCGATCTTGAGATGCGTTTGCTGTTCGAGGGCGGCTGGGTGTTTCTTGCGCTCGAAAACCAGATACCGAACGCGCATGATTATATGCTGACCCACATCGGACGCCATGAAATCCTGTTGATGCGTGATCAGCGCGGCGAAATCGGCGCATTCTATAACACATGCCCCCATCGTGGCGCTCGTATATGCAATTTGGGAACCGGCAACAGCCGCCTTCATGTCTGTCCTTATCATAGCTGGAGCTTCGACAGTTCAGGCAGGAACAGCGCCATAAAGGGCAAATCGAAAGGCGCGTACAGCGACGTCTTTCTTGCGCAGAACCACGATCTGTATCGGATCGCTCGAATCGACAGCTACCGCGGCATGCTGTTCGGCAGTCTTGTCGAGGACGTTCCCGATCTGAAGGATCATCTGGGCGAGATCACGAAGCTGATCGACTTGAGCCTTGACCAGAGTGAAGATGGAATGGAGCTGCTGCCCGGCTGCATCACCTACACCTATCGGGCGAATTGGAAATTGCAGCTGGAGAATGGATCGGACGGCTATCATGTGACGTCGACCCATCCTTCCTATTTGCGGATCGCCGAGGATCGGGCGAAGGAAGGTGTGGAGGCGGGAGGCGTCGAGGGCGTTTGGGAACGGTCGAAGGTGCTTTCCGAGGAATTTGCCGAAGGATGGGTGAGCGGTTCCTACGGTTTCGATAACGGCCACGCGCTTGCCTGGGCCCAAGCGCCGATCAGTCCGGCCCATCCTCTTTATGAGCGACGCGAGGAGTTAGAGAAACGCGTAGGCGCGGCACGCATGGCGTGGATGTTCAGTAATCGTAACCTGACCATCTTCCCGAATGTCCAGCTTGCGGAGAACTTTTCAAACATCTTGCGGATCATTCGGCCGATCACCCCCGAACTGACCGAGATGAAGACCTATTGCATGGCTCCTGTCGGTGAAAGCGCCAGTGCGCGGCGCCAGCGGCTTCGACAATATGAAGACTTCTTCAACCCCTCGGGATTGGCGACGCCGGATGACGTGGTTGCCTATGAAGGGTGCCAGAAAGAGCACGGCTTGCGCGGACCGAAGGGATGGCTTCAAGGATATGAGCGCGGCCTGACCCTCATGAAGACGGGCCCCGACGAGCCGGCACGATCCATCGGCTTGAAACCCGCTTACTCGACCACCGGAGACGCGCAGGTCTCCGACGAAATGGCTTTTCTCAGCTATTATCGGGCGTGGAATGCGCGCTTGGGAGAGCAAGTCGAGACGCTTCTCGCGTTGGAAGTGGAAACGGCTGGATGACCGATACCAGTTTTCGCGAAGAGGTTCTTGATCTGGTGTCGCGCGAGGCCCGCTATCTGGACCGGCGGCTTTGGGATGAATGGCTTGACCTATATGTCGACGACGCCGTGTTCTGGGTTCCGGCATGGAAGGACGAGGAAAATCTGACCGCCGATCCCGATCGCGAAGTGTCGATGATGTATTATGACGGACGCATTCGCCTGTCCGAACGGATATGGCGAGCGCGATCCGGTCAGTCGTTGGCATCGACACCATTGCACCGAACGATGCATAGTATCTCGAATATTGCGCTGGAGCAAAGCGACGTGGCGACGGCCAGCCTCTCGTCGAACTGGTCGACCCATATATTCGATCCCAAGGACAAGAGCCAGCATGTGTTGTTCGGCTTTTACGAGCACGGGCTCGTGCATACCGAAACCGGATGGAAAATAGCCCGGAAGAAGATTGTGATCCTAAATGATTATCTGCCTATAACGATAGACTTCTATGACATTTAACGCCCGCAAATCTGTTCCATTGGGCTTTGTTGATCCTCATTCTTGCCGCAGCCCAAGATCGGGAGGCGGCCGAGGTCTCGTCGCAGCTTGAGCGGCGGCTCATGCGTCGGGCCGCGCTGGAAAGGATGCGGCTCGGGCGAGCGGAGCCGCAGCGTTGGGATCCCGGCCATTGGACGCCCATCGCTCCCCGCCGATTGCCCGCTCCCCGATTTGCAGCTAACATTGCGCCATGATAGAAGAAACGACATCTTCCCCCGATCGGAAATCGAAGCGTATAAAGTCCGTGGAGATCGGATATCGGGTGTTATTGGCAGTTCAACGTGGGCCGGGCGCAGTTAAACTTTCGGAAATCGCGAAGCGATGCGGTTTGACGAGCGGCGCCGCGCATAATTACATTGCGAGCTTGGTCAACACCGGTCTGGTCGAACAGGAAGACCGCGGACGTTACCGATTAGGACCGAGCGCATTTGCCCTGAGCTTGGCGTCATTTCGGCAGCTCAACGGCTACGACGTGCTGCGGGACGAAGCCAGGGGCCTGCATCTTCTTACCGGGCAGAGTACCGCTGTGGCGGTCTGGAGCCAGGGCGGTCCCGTGTCCGTGTATATTCAGCGATCCGTAAACGTCGGCCTGTTCGAATTCCGTTCGGGTCATATCCCGATGCTTTCATCCGGTGCCGGGTTGGTTTTCATGGCCTATCTTCCCGAGGAGCAGACCCGAAGGCTGATCGAGCTCGAATTGGAAGCCATGGGGAATTCCAAGGATAGCCCCGAAGAGTTGATTGCCCGGGCGCGCGCCGAGGTTCTGCCTGCCGGCTATGCTTGCTACCATTACAGCGAGCCGACGCCCTATGCGCTTTCAATTCCGGTGCAGACGGAAGACGATCGCATTCCATTCGTCTTGTCGATTGTCGTCCATCAACCGGCCGACCCAACGACGAGTGAAACCTGGCTGCCGGCACTGCGCGAAGCCGCTTATCGCGCCTCGCTGCTTCTCAGCCGCGCCGATTCCACTGGTCCTCGTAGCAACATGAGCCGCGAATTGGTCGGCAGTTGTCAATAATCCAGATTCATTTTGCTGATCCAATGCCGTGACGGCATCGTCCAAAAGCTTGCGATGGCGAGACACGCATCGCTGCGCTCAGCCGGTGGGGAGATAATTTAGGTAGGCACCTTCAGGCCGGTCGGCGAGAGCATTCATGACCGGTGTCAGCGTCTCCTTGGGCAGGAGGGAGCCACCGGCTTTGTGCGCCTCGACCGACGACCATTTCTCGATGAAAATGAAGCGGTCGGGCCGATCCAAGTCGCGCAACAGGTCGGCCCCTAGGAATCCCGGGAGCGTCTCGAGCGCTCCGGCCAGAACCGTCAGGGCGGACAGCAGCGCCTCGGCCTTCCCTTCCGCTGCGTCCATTCGATAGTGCCGGGCAACAGTCATTCGATTCCCTTCCCTAATTTTGCGTCCTTGGCTTTGCCGGATCCCTTGCCATGACGCTGCCGCGGTCAACCGTGCCGACCGCAAAAAACGATTATTCTCGCCTCCAGACGGCTCCTCACGGTTGACCCAAAGAGGAGCCTTTCCTAGACCCTGCTCCATCCGACCCGCCTCTTATGCATATTCTTTGGCAAGGCAGAAGCTGACTCATCGCAGTGACTTTATCATTCCCGATTTTTCCATAAAATGAATAGGATGGAGAACATGTCGAACGACGAACGCGAGGCGAGAGTAGAATTGGCAGCGTGCTACCGGCTTATCTCCCACTTCGGGCTGACCGATACGATCTACAATCATATTTCGGTCCGTCTCCCCGGAAGTGAAGATCGTTTTCTTATCAATGCCTTCGGGTTGACTTACGACGAAATCACGGCGAGCAATTTGGTCACGATCGGCCTTGATGGAAGCGTCATAGATGATCCTACCGGATTGGGGATCAACCCGGCCGGGTTCGTGATTCACGCTGCCGTTCATAACGCGCGTCATGACGTGAAATGCGTCCTCCATACGCATTCGCCCGCGGGCATGGGCGTCGCCGCGCAAAAGAACGGCTTGTTGCCGATTTCCCAGCATGCCGCATTCCTGCTGCATGAAATCGCCTATCACGAGAGCGAAGGTCCTGCGATCGATCTGGACGAACGCGCGCGTATCGTCGCCCATCTTGGCGACAAGCATATATTGATCCTGCGCAACCATGGCCTGCTCACGGCGGGCAGGTCGGTCGTCGAAGCGCTGCAGTTCATGATCGATCTAGAGGCGGCTTGCCGCGGCCAGATCGCGGCCATGGCGGGCGGCGCCGAGCTGACCTATCTGAGCGATGCCGCGATCAAGCGTTCGGCACAGGCTGTCGCGAATCGTCATGAGATGCTCGGTCGCGACTGGGCGGCGCTCACCCGTCTGGCGGACCGGGTGGCGCCGGGGTACCGCAGTTAGCGGACCGGTATCCGG
Organism: Allosphingosinicella sp.; assembly: GCA_035248285.1. Classification (GTDB taxonomy): domain Bacteria; phylum Pseudomonadota; class Alphaproteobacteria; order Sphingomonadales; family Sphingomonadaceae; genus Allosphingosinicella. Next base: position 18,860 of record DATFHP010000020.1, read on the forward strand.
GCCAGGTTACACCGGCATCGCCGGAGGATCGGCGGTCACGTCCAGCGCGAGGGCGATATGACCGGCGGGCGCGGAATCAACACGTCGACACCGATCCGGCAACCCGGCGTCGACGCAGGTTGATTCGCTTCTCATCGGTCATTCGCTGCCTGCTCCGTCCGGCTTCCATCGCTGCCGCCAGGCTGGAAGCACTTCAGGATTGCGCACGTAGAGCGGCGGATCGCCGGCAAGAACGCGGTCGATATTGGCGATGCCCGCCGTCGGCAGAGATTGCACGGTATCGATGGTATGGCCGATATTATGCGGGGTCAGAATTGACCTGGGAAGCTCGCGCAAGGGGCTGTCGGCCGGCAACGGCTCGGTGTCAAATACATCCAAGGCAAGCGTGGCCAGATGGCCTTCGGCGACGACTTTGGCCAGCGCCGCTTCATCGATCAAGCCGCCCCGCGCCGTGTTGACCAGGACGGCGTCGCGCTTCATCGAACGCAGACGCTTCTCGTCGAGAAGATGCCGGCTGGACGCGTCGAGCGTTGCGAGCACGCATACGACATCGCTCTGCGAAAGCAGGGAATCGAGCGGGACCAACTCGACCTGGGACGGCAGCGCTTCGGGTTCGCGTCTGGTGTGAGCGAGGATCCTGCACTCCCAGCCTGCCAGCCGTTCCACCATCGCATGCGCAATGCGGCCAAGGCCGATAAGCCCTAGCGTGCGGCCGCGCAGGGTTTTGCGAGGAAGCAGCGGCACGGGCGAGGTGCCCCATTGGCCGAACTGCGCCTGGGAGGCCGGAAGATCATAAAGCGCCGCCAGCACGAGCATGATCGTCGCTTCCGCCATGCTGACATAATTCTCGACCGTCTGACCCATTCCGATGACGATATTCCGCCGCGTCGCCGCGTCGCGGTCGAACCCCTCGGTCCCGGTGAACGGACTGATGAGGGCGCGCAGGCGCGGCGCGGCCGCGAGATGCGCCTCGGTGACCGGAAGGCCGCCAAAGGCGTAGAGCACATCCACATCCGTCAGCGCGCGAGGGTCATCGGTGAATTGATGGAAAGACTCGCGATGCTCGACGTCGTGGCCGCGCGCGCGCATGGCGCTCGCCACCACCGAAATCAACGGCTCCGCGTCGCCGACCATAAGGATGCGCGCGTTCATCGGAGGGGCGATCCGGGTCGGAGGGCGCCGCTCACGCCTCGACCTTCTTCAAGAATATCCAGCAATCGATGGGTCCTCTTCCTGGAGCGAAAACCGACGCAGACTGCTTGGATGCCGCAAGCGCGCGTGGGTGGTTGCGCTGCCTGCCAAGCTGGCCTGCCCCGGTCGGGTGGTGCGAATGCGACGCTGGTTTGGATCGGCTTCCGCTGAAGTGCAATCGCTCATTGACGTAGCGGATTCCAGGCCGCCGATCTTCGCGGCAGATCTGACCTTAGTGCGACGCCAGATAGTTCCGCGTGGCGTCAAAGGCCGCCTCTATCCGGCGATGGCGCGTCTCGAGCCATGGAAACACCTCCAGATGCGTGAAGATATAGGCTTCGTTGTCGATGATCGCCTGGATCACGCGTTCACCCACCGCATCCGGCGCAATGCCGTCTTGCTTCAATATCTCGCCGACGATCGCGGCCTGGCTGCCGCTTGTCGGGCCGCCAAAACGGCTCTGCCTGTTGCGATCCGACGCACCGATGTTGGTCGCCACCATTGCCGGTGCAAGCACCGACACGCCTATTCCCAATTGCTCGAGGTCCATGCGCAAGCCCTCGGACAAGGCCGTCACCGCATATTTCGTTGCTGCATAGAGGCCCTGATGCCAATGTTCGTTCCTGCTGACCTGAAAGCCGCCGATCGAGCCCGTGTTGACGACATGGCCGCCTTTGCCGGTTTCGATGATGAGCGGAACGAAGGCCTTGATGCCGTTCAGCACCCCATAGACATTGACGTTGATGCTCCAGTCTATCGCCTCGTCGGGCACCTCGTGGAGTGGCTTGGCATTGTAGGCGACGCCGGCGTTGTTCACCAGGATATCAAGCCGGCCGAATGCTTCGCGGACCGTTTCGGCGGCAGCGTACATCGCCTCGCGGTTGGACACGTCCAGCACCAGAGGCACCACACGCACGTCGGCGAAGGCAGGATCGGCCGCCGCCGCATCCAGCGCGCCCTTCTCGATATCGGTCATGACGATTGCGACGCCGCGCTTGGCGAGCGACCGAGCGATCCCCAGGCCGATTCCCGACGCTGCACCGGTGACGAAAGCGACTCTGTGATCGAAATCCTGCACCTATCGTCTCCATCTATTTTTTCGGTCGAAAAGCCCGGTCAGACCTAGGGTTCAAACCCAATCGCGGCAACGGTCGCGATCACCGGAGAGTCGTGCCGGCGAGGTGTGGGTTGGCCAGCCGAAGGAATCCCGTCAAGACCTTTGCGTCTTTTGCGTCTTTGCGGAACCGGCTCCGGCTGTCCGGCCGGGATTGGTCCCCGTGTATCGAACGGAGTCGCTGTGGTTTCGCCGCCACCGTGAATCGCAATAATTCCGGCTTGCGCGTCCCATGCTGAAACGGTGGCCTTTTTTGCGCCGGACCGATCGCTCACCACTCTTCCCTTGGCGGCCGTTAGGACGCATAAAGAATGAATTATCCATCCCGCGTTTTCCCTGGGAGTCTCGGTGAGCGCACCATTTCGCTTCCCCCGCTTTTTCGTGACGACTCCCTCGCCATGTCCGTATCTGGCGGGCAAGACCGAGCGCAAGGTCTTCACCGAACTGACCGGCCAGCATGCCGCGGAATTGAACGATGCGTTGGGCCGCATCGGTTTCAGGCGCAGCCAAGGCGTCGCCTATCGTCCCAGCTGCATCGATTGCTCGGCTTGCGTCTCGGTGCGCGTCGTAACCGGGGAGTTTCAGCCGAGCACCACGCAGCGCCGCACCTTGCGCCGCCATGCCGACCTCGACGTCACCGCCTGCAAGCCCTGGACCACGGACGAGCAATATCAGCTGCTGCGCCGCTATCTCAGCCACCGCCATCCGGGCGGCGGAATGATCGACATGGACGAGAACGATTTCGCCGACATGGTCGAGCAGAGCCCGGTGAAGACGTTCGTGATCGAATATCGCGAGCCGCCGATCGGCGATCGGCCGGGCAAGCTGGTGGGTGCCTGCCTCACCGATCAGCAGGCCGACGGCCTGTCGATGATCTACAGTTTTTTCGAACCCGAGGATCCGGCGCGGCCAGGACTCGGCACCTATATCATCCTCGATCATATCATTCGCGCGGCGCGCGCGGGCCTTCCCTATGTCTATCTCGGCTATTGGGTCGAGGATTCGCGGCGCATGGCCTATAAGGCGCGCTACCGCCCGCTGGAGAAATTGGGGCCGCACGGCTGGCACCGCTTCGAGCCCGATCAGCGCGAGCTGCCCCTTAAATAGCCTCCCTTCGCCATCAGGGCCGGCATCGATCTGTCGGGCGGCCGCCTCCTAGCCGCTGCGTGCAGGAGAGAAGCGCCACATCCTCCGCGCTGATCGGGTGCTGGAAAGTGAGCCCGAAGCGGCGGCCGATCACCCATGCGATCTTTGCCGGCACGACTATCCCGTGACTGGCGAGCACGACCTCGCTGCCCTCCGCCGGCGGCTTCGCGGTCTCGCCGCGCGCGCCGGAGCAAGACAAATCGCGCAGCCGCACCTCGGTTTCGCCGGTCGCACCCAGGAGCACGCCGTGCAGCTGAAGGCGTGCCCGCCTGCGTGTCCGCTTGATCGCAAGGATCGTCCTGGCCGCCGGCTCTGCTCCCACGCGTGATTCTCCTCGTTCCGGAACGGGATAAGGGCCGGGACGCTAAGCAGAGGTAAATTGTCGGGCGGACCGCATCCTTTTTTGCGTTGCCCTCGTTTGCTTGTCGCCTGCCTGTCACATTCGCGAGCCTGCCGCCGTGCTGAAGACTTTCGGTTATCTGATATCGACGGCGAGCGTCGGGCTGCTCGGGTTCGTCGCCTGGGACGGTGCCTCCCGCAAGCCGCTCCTGTTCGCCTGCCTGCTTCTCGGCATGGCGGCATCCGTGCTCGGCATGTTCCTGCGCTGGCTGTCGCACGCGCGCGAGCGCAAGCGCCGGGGCGGCGCGGTTGCTCAGCTCGCGCGCCATGCGAGCGAATCGTCGCGCCGGGCGGACTCGCCTGACGGAACCATCGGCACCGTCCGTCGAAAAGCCCGTGCGCCCGATCCAGGATAATGAAATTGGGCCGCCCATGACGGAGGTGGCACCGCGAAGGCGTCATCGGATTGACATGGTGCGCCGGTAATCAAGGCGCAGCGAATCGGGCAGCAGATCACATGACAAACACAGATCAGATCCAATTGCATTCGGAGCGGGCGATGGCCGAGTTCGACCAGGCGCTGCGCGCCTCGAGCATCCGCGCGGCGCAGGCGCATTTCGGATTGTCCGCGCTGCATCTCGAGCGGATGCGGAGGCTCAACGAGGCAAAGGTCAGAACCCAAGCCAAGGTCCTGCAATCATAGAGCGAACAACGGCGGCGCTCGGGTTTGGATCCTAATCCGCGGCTGCCGCAGTCCGCAGCGGCGCATCGCGACCATCGGCGATGAGCGAATAGCGCTCGGCGAGTTCGCGGTGAAGGCGCTCGGCTTTGGCGGACCGGGCTACGGCCGCCGCTTGCCGTTCCTCGGCCGCACGCCGCGCATAATATTGCAATTCGTCTTCCATGGCTTGGCCCCAGTGCCCAGTGCGACTCCGGTACCATGCGCGAGCCTTGGCCGCGCTGATCGAAATCAATATCGCATGGAAAGGCCCGACATGCGGTCGCCGCATAGGCGGTCGGTCGGCCCGGCCGAACGGCTTCGGATCTTATCGCAGCACCATCGAGTCGCCGCTGATCGAGACGGTGCCGATACGGGACAAGAAGCTTTGCCCCAGAAGCGAAACCGGAAGCCCGTCCTTCGCCACCATCGCCGGCACGTTGGCGGCGCTGAGCGGCCCGAGCGCAAGCCGGTCGATCGAGGCGGACATCAACTGAACTTCGCCGCCGGCGCCGACGCCCTTCAGCGTGAAGTCGCCGGCACCGATCCCCGCACGCAACGCATCGGCCCGGGTCAGCACCACCGACGAGGATCCGGTGTCGATCATGAAATGTACGAGCGCCCCGTTGACCTGGGCGTCGGCGTAGAAATGGCTGTCAGGCGCACGATCGAGCGTCACGCTCGCATAGCCATTGCCGACAAAGGTCAGGGCCGCGGGCGGCTGCGGCTCCGCCGCCGGACCTCGGACGGCCGGTGCAGGCGCTTGCCGGCTCGGCGTCAGCATCCAGGCGCCGACGCCGATCAGCGCGGCGACGAGCGACAAGGTGACGGGCGAAACGGTCTGTCCGGACATCGCGCCGGCATAAGCCCATGCCTACCAACAAGGGGTTACCGTAGGAAATGGCATCAAAGAACGGTCCCTCTCCCCGACCCTCTCCAGCGAGGGGAGAGGGAGCAAGGGCCGAGCGCATGGCCCCTTTCCTCTTGTGGGCGAGCGGTTGGGGAGAGGGGATAACGGGGAAACAAACGCGCCGGCCTCAGGAAAGCGGAGGCCGGCGCCAGTCCGCCCGGGCGTGCACCGGACAGACGAGCCGCTTCAGGCGGCGAAGGCGTGATCTTCGGCGTTGAAGATCGGGCGCACGACCTGGATGGTAACTCCACCCTGGCCGGAATGTTTCGACGCTTCAAGCGGCAGCGCGGTCCCGCAAAATGCGCATTCGGCCATCGTGCGGCCGACGTACCAATGCGTGCGGCTGCATCCCGGGCAATGGTTTGCCTCATGCTCCCGGTAGACGACGTGATAGCCGCGATGCGCAAGATCGTGGGCAAACGCCTGACCCGTCCCGATACTCGACATTGGCTGCTTTCCTTCTCTGGCTTGCCACGCTCAACGTGCGATTTGATGCAATGGTTTCATCTGCGCAATATGAACGAAATCTGTCCGATCGGACGTGGGACTCGCGTCGCGGCCCGAGCCGACGGAAAAAATCGCTTCCGATGAAGCGGTTCCCTACTGAGGTGAGTCGTTGCGGCAACAGTCGCAATCTTTTTTCCGCGAGCCGGAATCGCACCGGTGCGCGTGGACGGGCGGGGCGAATTAACCAACTTCGATCAACTTAGAGCAGGATGCGGAAAAGCGGGAACCATTGACCAGGTTCGCCATGTACCCCGTACATGACTGCTCGGTGCGGGGCGCCGAGCACCTGATCGATTTCCGCTGCAGTCGCATCGCCGCCGCCGGTGAATTGGGCGCCGAGTGCATGTTCGAGCCTTCCACGACGGGCACCCCCTTGCTAAAGCGCCGCCGGATCTCATTGGGACGCGACGCCTGTTGTCGGCGATGCGGCCCGCTTTCATCGGGGAACGACCTTCATGACCGCCATCGGCGACGACAGCTTGAAATCACGGACCGCGCTCGTCGTAGGCGGCCAGCGCTACGAATATTATTCCTTGCCCAAGGCGGCTGCGCATCTGGGCGACGTGACGCGCCTGCCTTTTTCGATGAAGGTGCTGCTCGAGAATTTGATCCGCTTCGAGGACGGCAAGACGGTGACGCGCGCCGACATCCAGGCGATCGTCGACTGGCAGCAGGACCGTGGCGCCAATCCGCGCGAGATCCAATATCGGCCGGCGCGGGTGCTGATGCAGGATTTCACCGGCGTCCCCGCGGTGGTCGATCTGGCCGCGATGCGCGACGCGATGAAGGTGCTCGGGGGGAATCCCGAGAAGATCAATCCGCAGGTGCCGGTCCATTTGGTCATCGATCATAGCGTGATGGTCGACGAGTTCGGCTCTCCGAAGGCCTTCGAGCGCAACGTGGAACTCGAATATCAACGCAACATCGAACGCTACCAGTTCCTCAAATGGGGCTCGGCCGCCTTCGACAACTTCAAGGTCGTGCCACCCGGCACCGGCATCTGCCATCAGGTGAATCTCGAGCATATCGCCCGTGGCATCTGGAGCTCGGCCGATCCCGACGGGCGCGAAGTCGCCTATCCCGATACGCTGGTCGGTACCGACAGCCATACCACCATGGTCAACGGTCTCGGCGTGCTCGGCTGGGGCGTCGGAGGCATCGAGGCCGAAGCGGCGATGCTCGGCCAACCGGTGTCGATGCTGATCCCCGAGGTGATCGGCTTCCGCCTCACCGGCGCGCTCGGCGAGGGCATCACCGCCACCGACCTGGTGCTGACGGTCACCCAGATGCTCCGCCGGAAGGGCGTGGTCGGCCGGTTCGTCGAATTCTTCGGACCGGGCATCTCGGCGCTGTCGGTCGCCGATCGCGCCACGATCGGCAACATGGCGCCCGAATATGGTGCCACCTGCGGCTTTTTCCCGATCGACGCCAAGACCTTGGATTATTTCCGCCTGACCGGGCGAAGCGAGGCGCAGATCGCGCTCACCGAAGCCTATTGCCGCGCGCAGGGCATGTGGCACGACGAAGCCTCGCCCGATCCGTTGTTCACCGACCTGATCGAGCTCGACATGGCGAGCGTCGTCCCTTCGCTCGCGGGCCCGAAGCGGCCGCAGGACCGGGTCGCGCTTCCCGATCTCGACGAGGAGTTCCGCCAGGCGCTCGAATATGAATATGGCCACAAGGACGGGATCGAGACGCGCTATCCCGTCGACGGCGCCAAGCACGGCCTCGGCCATGGCGACGTCGTGATCGCCGCCATCACGAGCTGCACCAACACCTCCAACCCCAGCGTGCTGGTCGCCGCCGGCCTGGTGGCGCGCAAGGCGCGCGCGCTGGGGCTCGACAGCAAGCCCTGGGTCAAGACCAGCCTCGCGCCGGGAAGCCAGGTCGTCACCGACTATCTCGAGCGCGCCGGGCTGCAGCAGGATCTCAACGCCATCGGCTTCGACCTGGTCGGCTACGGCTGCACCACCTGCATCGGCAATTCGGGCCCGTTGCCCGATCCGATCTCCAAGGCGATCCAGGCGAACGATCTGGTCGCCGCTTCGGTGCTGTCGGGCAACCGCAATTTCGAAGGCCGCGTCAGCCCCGACGTGCGCGCCAACTACCTCGCCTCGCCGCCGCTGGTGGTCGCCTACGCGCTGCGCGGCACGGTCGTCGACGACATGATCGCGACGCCGATCGGACAGTCGAAAGACGGCAAGGACGTCTATCTCAAGGATATTTGGCCGACCAACGAGGAGGTGCGCTCGCTGATCGACAGGTTCGTCGACGCGGACATGTTCAAGGCGCGCTATGCCGACGTCTACAAGGGCGACGAGCGCTGGCGCGCGATCGACGTTACCGGCGGCGAGACCTATGCCTGGTCGGCAGGATCGACCTACATCCAGAACCCGCCCTATTTCGAGGGCATGAGCATGACCGCGACGGCGCTGACCGACATCGTCGATGCGCGGCCGCTCGCCATTTTCGGCGACAGCATCACCACCGACCACATCAGCCCGGCCGGCGCGATCAAGCTCGACAGCCCCGCGGGCAAATATCTGATCGAGCATCAGGTGGCCCGGCCCGACTTCAACTCTTACGGCGCGCGGCGCGGCAATCACGAGGTGATGATGCGCGGCACCTTCGCCAATATCCGCATCAAGAACCAGATGACGCCGGGCATCGAAGGCGGCGTCACTTTGTATGGCCCGACCTGCGAGGTGATGCCGATCTACGACGCGGCGATGCTTTACAAGCGCGCGGGCACGCCGCTCGTCGTCATCGCAGGCAAGGAATATGGCACCGGATCGTCGCGCGATTGGGCGGCCAAGGGCACCAATTTGCTCGGCGTGCGCGCGGTGATCGCCGAGACCTATGAGCGCATTCACCGTTCGAACCTGGTCGGCATGGGGGTGCTTCCGCTTCAGTTCACGGGCGAGGACAATCGCCAGACGCTCGGCCTGACCGGCGACGAGCAGTTTACGGTCGAGGGCGTCGCCGACCTGCAGCCGCGCCAGGATGTCGAGGTCAAGGTCCGCCGTGCCGACGGCACCGGTTTCAGCTTCAAGGCGCGCTGCCGGATCGATACGCTGAACGAGTTGGAATATTTCCGCGCCGGCGGTATCCTCCACTATGTCTTGAGGAAGCTCGCCGCCTGAACATTCAGCAGATAGCGATCGAAGCGGCCGGCTGGACCGGCATGGCCCTGATTCTGGGCGCCTATTTCCTATTGTCGATCGGGCGTCTCGAGGCCCAAGCGGCGCGCTATCAGTGGATGAACGTGATCGGCGCGGCGGGATTTGCTATCAACGGCTGGTGGCACGGCGCGCTTCCTTCCGCAGTGCTCAACATAGCGTGGCTGATGATCGGGGGATGGACCCTATGGCGGATGGCAAGACGAGGTTCGTCGACCTCAGCCATGTGATCGAGCCGGGCATGACCAGTTACAAGGGTCTGCCGGGTCCGATCCTCGGCGATTATTGGAGCCGCGAGGCCTCGGCAGCCATGTACGACGACGGGTCGAGCTTTCACATCGGCCGGATCGACATGGTCGCCAACACCGGCACCTATATCGACGCGCCCTTCCATCGCTATGCCGAAGGTGCCGATATCGCCATGCTCGATCTTGCCGCGCTCGCCGGGCTCGACGGAATCGTCGTCCGCGCCCCCCATGCCGATCGGCGCGCGATCGAGGGGCGCGACCTCGCCGGGCGCGACCTGCGCGGGAAGGCGGTGCTGATCCACACCGGCTGGGACGAGCATTGGCGCACCGAGCGCTATTTCACCGATCATCCGTTCGTGACCGGAGAGGCGGCGCGGCTGCTGGTCCAGGGCGGCGCCAAGCTGGTCGGAATCGACAGCCACAATATCGACGACACGCGCGGCCGCGCGCGGCACGTCCACAGCATGCTGCTCGGCGCTGGCGTGATCATCTGCGAGCATATGACCAACCTGGCGGCGCTCCCCGACAGCGGCTTCAGCTTCAGCGCCGTCCCGCCCAGGATCACCGGCATGGGAAGCTTCCCGGTCCGTGCTTATGCGGAGGTGGCGGTATAGTCGCCTCCCGTCGAGAAGATAAGGGTTGTTGCACGTGTCACCGGAATGCCACCGGATGCACCGCGGAATGTCACTGGAATGTAGAAAGTTCGTGGGAGATCATGTCCTATGCTGCCTCTTCTTGCTTTCCTTGTACTTGCTAATTCCAACCCTTCTGTTCCCGTTAAATTTGTAGGGGAGATGGGCACAACATCGCCAAATGTCGCCTTGCCGGTAAGCATTGATGACTACCCTCAATCAGCGCTCGAGCAAGGCGAACAGGGGACAGTGACTTTCGACGTAACCATTGGAACGACGGGGTACGTTTCCAAGTGTACGGTGGTCAGCTCAAGCGGCTCGGCGAAGCTGGATGAAACAAGCTGTCGCATTGCTACGGAAAGGATGCGGCATATGCCGAGCCAAGACAGTGGCGGTAGGCCGGCGGTCCTAACCATCCGTAAACGGATTCAATGGGTTCTACCCAACGCTCAAGAAATAGGTGCACTCGCTGCCACTTATTTCGCCGACGCCGATTATCCGAAAGAGGCGCGCAGGCGGGGAGAGGAAGGCACAGTGGTCTTCCAGCTTGCCATCGGAGTTGAAGGCCGCGTAAAAAATTGCATAATTCTGGACTCAAGTGGCTCCACCACGCTGGATGAAACGACGTGCCGTCTGGCAGCTGAACGCATGCGTTTCCAACCCGCGCAGGGCCATGACGGAAAGCCCGTCGTCGATGCCGTTAAGGGTCGGATCCGCTGGGCCCTGCCGTGATGAGAATCTGCTTAGGTAACCATGGTGTTACGGCGACAGGGGGTTACGGTGATGGTGTGGACGGCGCTCTGTTGGGATTACGGTGCCAGTTTACTAAATACACGAAATACGTTACGAGCCCGGGATGGTCCGTCTGCCGCGCCTGGTGCTTCCCGGCTTTCCCTATCATGTGACGCAGCGCGGCAATCGCCGCCAGCAGACCTTCCTCGAGGATGGCGATTATGCGCTGTATCGCGATCTGCTCGGGGAGGCGGCGGCCAAGGCTGGAACCGAGATCTGGTGCTACTACCTGATGCCCAACCACGTGCACCTGATCGTCGTGCCGGCGGACGAGGATGGACTGCGGCGGACCTTTGCGGATGCGCACCGGCGCTATGCCGGCTTCATCAATGCACGGCATCGTTGGACGGGTCACTTATGGCAAGGCCGTTTCGGTGCGGTGGTAATGGACGAGCCGCATCTTGCGCATGCGATGCGCTATGTGTCGCTCAATCCGGTGCGGGCGCGGCTGGTGTCTCGGCCCGAGGAGTGGCGATGGTCGAGCGTGCGGGCACATCTGGCCGGAAAG
>DATFHP010000021.1:0-8942 GCA_035248285.1 Allosphingosinicella sp.
CTTTCCGGCCAGATGTGCCCGCACGCTCGACCATCGCCACTCCTCGGGCCGAGACACCAGCCGCGCCCGCACCGGATTGAGCGACACATAGCGCATCGCATGCGCAAGATGCGGCTCGTCCATTACCACCGCACCGAAACGACCCTGCCATAAGTGACCCGTCCAGCGGTGCCGCGCATTGATGAAGCCGGTATAGCGCCGGTGCGCATCCGCAAAGGTCCGCCGCAGTCCATCCTCGTCCGCCGGCACGACGATCAGGTGCACGTGGTTGGGCATCAGGCAGTAGCACCAGATCTCGGTTCCAGCCTTGGCCGCCGCCTCCCCGAGCAGATCGCGATACAGCGCATAATCGCCATCCTCGAAGAAGGTCTGCTGGCGCCGATTGCCGCGCTGCGTCACATGATAGGGAAAGCCGGGAAGCACCAGGCGCGGCAGACGGACCATTCCGGGCTCGTAACGTATTTCGTGTATTTAGTAAACTGGCACCGTAATGACAGTAATGACAGCGCACGAAGCGGTTGTAGAGCGTCTTCTTCGGGCCATAGAGCGGCGGACAGTCGCCCCACCGCCCACCGCTTTGCAGCGCATGGACGATCCCTGAAAGAACCCGGCGATCATCCACACGCTTCATTCCCCGCGTGCCGGTCGGTAGCAACGGCTCGATCCGTGCCCACTGCGCATCCGAAAACCAAAAGAAATCCGCCATTCCCAACGCCTCCCTCGCAAGCGGCGTTGAATCACACTCGGCGGAATATGGGAATCCCGTTAATGGGTCCGGACCCTAGTAAACTGGCACCGTAATGATAGTAAACTGGCACCGTAATGATATTGTCTACCGCTTGTAAAGCCCGCGCACTCCCCGACAGATGAATCCTGTTGATTTAAGGTGAAGCGTCTTAGTTCTATCATAGAGGGAATGAGGAAGCTCGAAACTCTCGTACTTCAGCATGCCTTCAATGCTTTTCCCAGGTTTCAGATTGAAGCCACATCCAGGGCAGTAGTCCTGCTGTGATTTTAAAAAGTATTTTTTTCCATCCACCTCAATGTAGAACTCATTGCCAGAGTTATCGATGATACCATTAGAATTTGGCCAGTTTGACGAATCTATGCAAATGTTTTTATTTTGGTCATTATGGTAACTTAAATTCAAACTTTTCGTCTCAGGATGATCCAATACCGTATAGTTTATCACGATATATCGGACAGCCTCTGTTGCACACGCAGAAACTATAAGAGCAAGAGCGACTAAGATTGTCCTCATGGATGCACCTCTATTACTATTAGAGTGCCAGTTTGCTAATTAACCAAGCGTTGCGAGCCACGAATTCGTCCTCAATCACCGAGCAGGTGCAGAGCGAGCGTCCGACGCTGCGGCCGCTTGCGATGCTCGAACAGATAGATGCCTTGCCAGGTCCCCAGCGTCAGCCGTCCGCCGATCATCGGAATGGCGAGGTGAACCTGGGTGAGGGCGGTGCGCAGGTGCGCCGGCATGTCGTCGGGGCCCTCGTCGTCATGGCGATAGGCCGGGTCTTCGGGCGCGATGCGCGCGAAATAGGCCTCGAGGTCGGTTTGTGCCGCGGGCGACGCATTCTCCTGGATCAGCAGCGATGCGGAGGTGTGGCGGCAGAAGATGGTCAGCAGACCTTCGTCGATCGGCGCCGCGGCCACCCAATGGCGCACCTGCTCCGTGATCTCGGTCAGTCCCTGCCGCTCGGTCGCGATCTCGATGATGCCCGTCGCCTGTTTCATGGCGCTATGGACTCGGCGGTTTGCGGCTTCCTTCGGACACCTGCGCGCCTCAAGCCGCGACGGGCGCGTGGCGCTCGAAGGCCGCGATCTGGTCGGCGAGCGCTTTCTGGAACGCCGGCCTGTCCTCGTTTCGCTTCTTATAGGCATCGAGCACCGGGCGCCGCTCGACCAGATCGGTGTTGCGCAGGATCCGGAGCACGGTGGTCATCAGCAGATCCGCCGCCGAAAAACGGCCGACGAGATAGTCGTTGTCTTTCAATTCCTGCGCCAGCGCGTCCAGCCGCTTCTCGATCATCTCGATCACGGTCGGGCGCAGCGCATCCCACGCCGGCCCCTTGTTGAACAGGTCCATCAGGCCGAATGTCTGGATGGGCTGCTCGACTGTATTGAGCGCGGCGAACATCCACGTCGTCACTTGCGCTTCATGCCTGGGATCGGCCGGCATCAGGACGTCCGATCTGCGCGCGATGTGCAGGACGATCGCGCCGGTTTCGAACAGGACCAGGCCGTCCTCCTCATAGGCCGGCACCTGCGAGAAGGGCTGGAGCGCGCGATAGTCTTCGGAAGACGCATCCTCGAAGCCGATCAATTTCTCCTGATAGGCGAGGCCGGCTTCCTCGAGCGCCCAGCGCACCCTGAGGTCGCGGACCAGGCCCTGCGCGAAAGGGGGAGCCCATTTGAAGGCATAGACGTTGATCATGGGATTCTCGCTTGGCTGGCTTGAGGCCGAGCATCATATGCGCATCCAACCGGCTCTGCCATAGCGCCTCGTCGCGGCAGGAGCCCCGATGGGCCTTTGCGGCCCGTCGGCAAAAGCCGGCGACCGATTCCACGCTGCAAGACGCTTTCCGCAAATGACAAGTGCCCGGACATTGCTGTCCGGGCACCCGCGTGGCGATGCGTGTCGCCAACCCCCTTGAAGATACCGGACCCTCGCGCTTCCCTCACCTCGCAGAGGGAAGCGGGATCCAGCCTCCCCGAACCGCGGCCATTCCGGCTTACGTTTCGTGAGGTGGACGCTACGCATGCGCCGGCCGCTTGTCATTGCCGAATTCAGCCCGATGCGAGTTTTGATCGGACCCTGTGACCTCGCCGCCACAGGCCTCGGGGCGCGGCCATTGCGGCGATTGGGAATGGACCCTAGAGACTCGCCGAACCCCTCCTGCCGGATCCGAAACGCCCGATGCGCCTGTCCCGCTACTTCCTGCCCGTTACCAGGGAAACCCCGGCCGACGCCCAGATCGTCAGCCATAAATGGATGCTGCGCGCCGGCCTGATCCGGCAGACCGCGGCCGGCATCTATGCGTGGCTGCCGCTCGGCTTGCGCGTGCTCAGGAAGATCGAGACGATCGTGCGCGAAGAGCAGGACAGGGCCGGGGCGATCGAATTGCTGATGCCCACGCTGCAGCCGGCGGAGCTGTGGCGCCAATCCGGCCGCTACGAGGCTTATGGCCCCGAGATGCTGCGGATCAGCGACCGGCACGATCGCGAGATGCTCTACGGACCCACCAACGAGGAGATGATCACCGCCATCTTCCGCGATTCCGCGCGCAGCTATCGCGATCTGCCGCGCACGCTCTACCATATCCAGTGGAAGTTCCGGGACGAGGTCCGCCCGCGCTTCGGCGTGATGCGCGGCCGCGAATTCCTGATGAAGGACGCTTACAGCTTCGATCTCGACGAAGCCGGCGCGCGGCTCAGCTATTACACGCAGCTGCTCGCCTATCTGCGCACCTTTCAGCGCATGGGGATCAAGGCGGTGCCGATGAAGGCCGCGAGCGGCCCGATCGGCGGCGATCTCAGCCACGAATTCATCGTCCTCGCCCCCAGCGGAGAGAGCGAGGTCTTCTACGACAGCGAGTTCGAAAGCTTCGACTGGCAGCAGTCCGATGTCGCTTATGACGATCCGGCTGCCCTTGGCGGCCTGTTCGACCGGCTGAGCGCGATGTACGCCGCCACCGACGAGACGCACGACGACGCGCGTTGGACCGAGGTTCCCGAGGCGCGCCGGCGCCAGGGCCGCGGCATCGAGGTCGGCCACATCTTCTATTTCGGCACCAAATATAGCGCCAGCATGGGCATGAGCGTTCAAACCGGCGACGGCACCCAGGTCCATCCGGAGATGGGAAGCTACGGCATCGGCGTGTCGCGGCTGGTCGGCGCGATCATAGAGGCCAGCCACGACGACGACGGCATCATCTGGCCGGATCCGGTGGCGCCGTTCGCGGTGGGGCTGATCAACATGCGCGCCGACGATGCCGCCTGCGCCGCGGCGTGCGACGACCTCTACGCCAAGCTGGCGGCCGCCGGCGTCGAGACCTTGTACGACGATCGCGACGAACGCGGCGGCGCCAAGTTCGCGACCATGGACGTCATCGGCCTGCCCTGGCAGCTGATCCTGGGTCCCAAGGGCCTCGGGAAGGGTGTCGTCGAGCTCAAGCGCCGCGCCACCGGCGAGCGGGAGGAACTCTCCAGCGAGAGCGCGCTCGCCAGGCTCTGCGGCGCATGATCCTTTCGCGCTACGAGCGGATGATCGCACGGCGCTATCTGCTGCCGGGCCGGGGCGAGGCGTTCATCCTGGTGGTGGCGGCGTTCGGAATGCTGGCCGTCATGCTGGGCGTCTGGGCGCTGATCGTGGTGATGAGCGTGATGAACGGCGCCCGCGCCGAGCTGTTCGACAAGATCGTCGGCATGAACGGCCACGCGGTCATCCAGGGCTACGGCGGCCGATTGCCCGATTGGCGCGAGATCGCGCGCGAGGCCAAGGCGACGCCCGGCGTGGTTTCGGCGATACCGTTGGTCGAGCAGCCCTTGATGGCGAGCTATGAAGGCCGCGTCGAAGGCGTGCTCGCGCGCGGAATGCGGCGCGCGGATATTCTCGCCAACCCGACGCTGCGCGGCAAGGTGCTAGGCGGATCGCTCGATGCGCTGCGGCCGGGGTCGGGCAATGTGGCCATCGGCACCCGCCTTGCCGAAGCGCTGGGCGTGAGCGTCGGCAACCAGATCAGCCTGATCAGCCCGCAGGGCCGGACGACCCCGTTCGGGACCGTGCCGCGCATCGTCTCCTACACCGTCGCCGCGGTCTTCGAGGTCGGCGTCTATGATTACGACAAGGCGTTCGTGGTGATGCCGATCGAGGATGCGCAGACCCTGCTGATGCTCGGGGATTCGGTCGGCATGGTCGAGGTGCAGACCAATGACGCCGATCATGTCGACACCATCCTCGCTCCGTTGATCGCCAAGGTCGGCGATCGGGGGTTGGTCACCGACTGGCGGCAGATGAACAGCTCGCTGTTCGAGGCGCTCCAGGTCGAGCGCGTGGCCATGTTCGTCATCCTGTCGATCATCATCCTCGTCGCCGCTTTCAACATCTGCTCGTCGCTGATCATGCTGGTGCGCGCCAAGACGCGCGACATCGCGATCCTTCGCACCATGGGCGCGAGCCGGCGCGGCGTGATGAAAGTGTTCATGACGGTCGGACTCACGATCGGCACGGTCGGGACGCTCGCCGGGCTGCTGCTCGGTGCGATCTCCTTGTTCTTCCGCCAGGCGGTGCTCGATTTCATCCAGACGCTCACCGGCCAGAACCTCTGGGATCCTTCGATCCGGTTCCTGACCGAGCTGCCCTCGCGCACCGATCCGTTCGAAGTGCTCGCGATCGTCGCGATGGCGCTCGGCCTCAGCTTCCTTTTCACGCTCTACCCGGCCTGGAAAGCCGCGGGCACCGATCCGGTGCAGGTCCTTCGCTATGACTGAGCCGGTGCTGGAGGTCTCCGACCTGCGCCGCGATTTCCGGCAGGGCGACGTCACCATCCACGTCCTGCGCGGCGTCGACCTCGTCGTGAACAAGGGCGAGATCGTTGCCTTGCTGGGCCCCTCCGGCTCGGGCAAGTCGACATTGCTGCAGGCGGTCGGACTGCTCGAGGGCGGATTCGAAGGCTCGATCCGCATCGACGGCCGCCAGGCGGCGACCCTGCGCAACGACGATCGGACCGCGGTGCGGCGCGATCGATTGGGTTTCGTCTACCAGTTCCACCACCTGCTCCCCGATTTCAGCGCGCTCGAGAATGTCGTCCTGCCCCAGCTGATCCATGGCGCCGAGCCGGCCGATGCGCGACGCCGCGCCGAGTCGCTGCTCGGCTCGTTGGGCCTCCAGCAGCGGCTGACCCATCGGCCGAGCCAGCTTTCGGGCGGCGAGCAGCAGCGCGTCGCGGTCGCCCGCGCGCTCGCCAACCGCCCGGCGCTGGTGCTCGCCGACGAGCCGACCGGCAACCTCGACGAAGCCACCGCGGACGTCGTGTTCGTCGAATTCCTCCGGCTGGTGCGCGAGGAGGGCAGCGCCGCGCTGGTCGCCACCCACAACGAACGAATCGCCGCCAAGATGGACCGCGTGCTCAGGCTGCACGAAGGGGTGCTGGAATAGAGTGATCCTCCCCGTAACGGGGAGGGGTAAGGCCAAGTTGCAAACGTGTACACGTCTTACCTGAAAAGCTTTGTGCGTCATGGAGATTGGCTGCCAGCAATCCAATGTCTGTTATGGGTGGAAAGCGGCCGCTACTGGGTCATCGTGGCTGATACGTCTTCGATGGTTCCGCTCTCGACTTTCCAGAGAGATTTTGGCCCTGTTCCCACAAAAACTGGGACCCCGAGGTAATGCTGTTCGAACAGGTGGATCTCCGTCGGATGCGGGTCCATGAGATGCGTGACGAATAACGCAGCCGGTGCGGATCCCTTGCCTGGGGGCTGCTTCGCCATGGTCAGGCACCCGCGAGTGAATGCGCGCTTGTTTGCTGTCTTTCCATCAGAGGCGATGTCGATCTCGTAGTGACCGCCGAACGGGAAGCTATTCGTCTCGGTCTGTGGCGTGAGGAAGTAGACCGGAACGGTTCCGTTTGCTTCCGGTGGCAAGACGATTGTGTTGAACCGCGCCGGTGCGCAGGGTTGCCAATCGGTCTGGCGGTTCATCTCATTCCATGCAGCCCGAAGCGCGCGAGCCATTTGCAATGCCGGCTCCGTAAGCACCGGTGCTGCAGTGGCAGGGTAGACGGCCGCATGCGTGACGGCCCCTCGCACTATATCCGCCGAGTAGACGACCCGCTCGGCAGCAGCATCCTTACCAAAGTAATCGACGTGCAAACCGTTTGCGGTGGCCGTTACGATCCAGCCGCCAACCTCCGGCTGACGATCGAGCGGTAGACGGGCTAGGATGTCGTCAGAGGTAAGCCAGGCCGCACGATCATACTGATACATCGTATTGCCACGATCGATCGTTCGTTTCATCGAGCCGTCCGTCGCCGCCTCGGCGGAAGCCGGCACGGCTGCGAAAACAAGCGCAGCGACAAATGCTTTTACAAGACACGCCACTACTCTTCCTCTCAGACCGTCACGAAGCGATCTGCACCTTCTGCCAAAGCGGCATCGTCCGCAATGGGTGGAAAACAGACGTCCATCGCGATAGTCCAATATTATGTCTGTCCTACGGTTTGATTGGGAAGTGGTCGCTGAGAAGCCCGTCTCGGCCGTAGTCGGTAGCAACGAGCGGCGGACGGACGATGGCTCGTTGGCGTGGGATGCGCTTGCGTTTGTTCTCGGTGGCAATGCGGTCGTGCTGACAGTGAACCCAGATACTGACGAGATTGCAGTCGCTCACGAAAGTATAGCGAACGGCCAAGGCTGAACAAGGTTTTTGATAATGGAGTTCTGGGCTTCTTCCGAATCGTGCAATCTTGCCGACTCTAGCCTGGAGATGGCACGCCGTTGCGTCGAGCTTTATCTGAACGCTGCCTTCGCCAAGTCCTCGCTGGCCAATGTCGACATGATGCTACGCTATGTCCCGATCGTTATGCCGGTAGACATGCATCAGCGTTACTCCGAACGTTCCAGGGCGCGGATCAAGCAGCGTATCTATGATTGCGCCCCCCATTTGGACTATGAATTGTTCGTTTCCGGCAGGTTTGAGCAGCAGCTGAGCGAATACCTGCGCGGTATCGTGCTGTCAGCGCCGCACCTGCGCAAGTTCGGTCTAACGTCGGCCCAGGTTCGCGAGTTCGAGCAGATCCTTGAAACGGCTAGCGAACGGATCTTAGAAGAGCGACCGGATCAGACACGGCATTAATCCTGCTATAATGTCCGTTTTGGGTCGAAAAAGGATATTCGTCGTTCCGGACTACAGCCGCGTAAGTTCATCGGTTGGAGAGGCTAATTCGGCTCTGAAAAGGGCTACCACCCGCTCTAAAGCTTCCATTTCCGGCGTTCCTTGTTCCGCATAAGCTCTAGCAGGCTGTTGAAGAAGTCCATTTTCGAGCGATGAAAGGATACTCATCGCCGTGATGGTAGCAGATTGCGCCGTGGAGGGTGCCATCTGACTGGAGTTCGGCGAAGCCATCTCCGGATACATCAGTCATTTCGTCGCTTCCGTCCCAGGAGAAGTCGATACTGGTCGCTTTGGTGCTGCTCGCTGCCCAGATGTGTCCGGTACAGCAGCCGAAGGCGAACGCGCCCGAACCGCCGTTTTCGAAGAGGATGTAGGCTGGCTCCACCATGTCGGGGTAGTCGGCCTCGAAGTCCGGCATCTGGGTGATCCGCCATTTGCCTTCGAGGCTCATGCCGGCGCTGCCAAAAGCTTGGGGAGGCGGATCAGGTTGTAGGCGGCAAGCGCCAGCGTGAAGGCGGCATCGACCCGAGTCTTCCCTCGCACCTTGACCTTGGCGAGCCGGGCGGAGCCTTTGATCCAGCCGAACACTTCCTCGATGCGCTTGCGAATGCGTTGGCTGATTGCATAGCCGCGGTGACGGGTGGTGCGCCGGTCGATGGCGGTTACCCGCGGCTTGCCGGTGGTCGAGAGATGCCCATCGATCGCAATGTGCGGAGTAACCGAGCGGTCTCGCAAACCCTTTACGAAGTCCCGTACGTCATAGAGCTTGTCGCCGCCCAGGGTGATGCGGCGAGTGCGCGACCGACGGTCCAGCATGTGAAGCGCGGCTTCGCGTTCCGCGGTGCCGCTGGCCTTTGTGATGAGGCCGTCCACGACCAGGCCATTGCGGTTCTCCATCAGCGCATGGCCGATGTAGCAAAGCCTGGCGGGCTGGCCGTCGCTCTTCTTGTAGAGCCGAGCCTCCGGATCGGTCGTGCTCTGGTGCGTCTCGTTGGAGCGCTTCTCCTTGTGAAAGTTGCGCTCGGCGTTGCGGCCTGGC
>DATFHP010000022.1:0-56941 GCA_035248285.1 Allosphingosinicella sp.
TTTTTTGCGAATGCTGGCGATGTCGAGGTTGAGCGCCCGCGCGAGCCGTTCCTCGGAGACGCCCTTTTTCACGGCATTGAGGATCATCTTATGTTCCTGAATGATCGCAATGCGGCTGACCCGGCGATTGTAGGTGAAAGCTTCGTCCTCGGTGGCGACCAGGCAGACAGTCTCAATGTCGCCACGCTCTCTCAAAATGTCGATTCGAAGATGGCCATCGAGAAGGTGGAACTTCTCCGGATCCGTCCGGTCACGAACGACGACCGGGGGCTCAATGATGCCAACTTCGCCGATTGAAGCTGCGATCTGCCCGTATTTTACCGACTTGCGAACGACAGACGATACATCGCGGAGCGGGAGGATGTCGTCCAACGGTATTCGAAGGGTCGCGTCTTCGAACGCCATTGCCACGGGCGTGGGGCCTTGCGTCTTTCTCATCATCTAAATTCTTGCGGAGCGCGAAGCCGTTCACCAAGGGTCTCCGGTAAGGTGGCCAGATCCTCGTCCTCCAGCAGAGCAAGAAACCGCTCATCCCTGGATAGCCTTCGCAGAGCCTCCGTAATGAACAGTAGACGATTGCGCGTCGACTCCGTTTTCCGGATGAGCGAACGCTTGCGATCCGTATCTTCCTGGTAGGCCTTGACCAAAGCGTCGGCTGACAATCGTTGCCGCGGCTTGTCTTCGGTTGTTGCCAAGCCCTTGCCTCGACGCCGCCGCGTTTCGATCAGCTTTTTGGCGGCCAACAGCTTTCGGCCCTTGAGCATACCGCGTTCGTAGGCGCGAGACAGGGCGAATTGAACGTCATGGTCGTCCGCCTCGGCGATCTCGACAGCGACGCTGACCGGGATCGTCCCGCTTTCGACGGAGCGCAATAATCGTTGCTCGCCCTTTTCTATTAGCCGGGCAACGCCATGCACATACTCTAGCGAAAGACCTGTTTTTCGCGCGATCTCAGGAAACGAATATCCGCGTTCCTGCATCCCGCGAATATCGTACAGGAGATCGATAGCGCGGTGCTGACGCCGCGCACAGTTCTCGACTAGGCTCGAAATCAAACAATCTTCTGATTCTGCTGCAACCACCAGTGCCGGTACTTCCTCCTGCCCCAGCGCCTTATAGGCTTCCAGCCGTCCCTGGCCGCAAACAAGGTCATAGAATGGGCCGCCAGCTTCGGCACGGCGGGTCACGGTGATTGGTTTCTTCAGTCCCAGCTGGGCGATGTTGTCTACGATCTCCCGAAAGACCTTTTTGTTGCGAACGCGGGGGTTCACGATCGTAATGCGATCTATCGGAATCATCTCCACGCGCTGCGCTGGACGGGCGGACATCATGCCACTGCTCTCAGCGGCACGCGCGCCGCCATGCGAAAGAATGGATCGAGCGTGTCGAAACGATAGGCGTCGAGCGAAAGTCCGTTGTGCTCGGCAAGGCGCAACACCGCTTGGTCCATGTCCAGGCGGGGAAGAAGGTAGAAGTCCTGAGGCTCGCGATTGGCACTGTCCATTCGAGCCGCCACCGTGATGTCCGGCTTCAATGGCGTATCGAGCCGGAGCTTCCAGCGAAGCGATCCCGCGTTCGTTTGAAAGCATCGGACCACCGTGATTGAGGCCGTGAACTCATCGTTGATTGTCAGAATATCGGTGACCGCATCCTGCACCACGCGACCGCCAGCCTGATCAATTCCATTGAGGATGGACCGCACCACATGGGGATGAAGCGAGCGAAGCCTTCGGTTGGTCTCAAGGTATCGGTAATCGTGGTCGGGACTGAAACCAACAAGCGCATAGGCTCGAAGCAGGCTTCCAAAGCGCGTGCGATAGACGCTGCTGGACGGGCATTCCTGAAACTCGTCGATGATCAGGCCCGATAGATAGCCTTTTCGAGCGAGCACTTGAGAGAGCAGCTGGAGCATATGTTCATCGCTGATCTTCTCCGCTCGGGAATGAATGATCTGCTGCGCCCGATGAAATAGGTCGGGATTGACGATGCCGGCGAAAGCACCGTCGGCCCGGACCCATTCTTCCGGAGGGTTCTGAACATGTGCCGCCTTGAGCTTGAATGATGTCCGGCCCCACACATTGTTGCCAATGTACTTTTCGTTGATGAGGAGTTGGTGGACCGAGCCGCGGGTCCATGGCCGTTCCAGGTCCGTTAGAATGCCCTTGCGGTTCAGATGATCCGCTATCTCCAACTCGGTCTGATTGCTCTGGACAAAAAGGAGATAAATCTCGCGAACGATCTCAACTTCCTCTTCCGGACCCGGCACCAAGACAATGCGATCGGTCGCTATGCTCTTGTGCTCTCCCCGGCCAAGCAGGCCCTTTGATTTGCCTGCCTCGTCGACGAGCATTCGACGAAGCCCGAAACCTGCCGCTCCGCCTTGTCGAAAGCCAAGCCGAATTAGATTTGCCTGACCCGCAAAGACCTTGACGGACAGTTCCCGACTATATTCACCGGCCATGGCGCGTTTGACCGTTTTGATGATTGACGAGCCGATGCTGCCGTCATTTTCGAACTGCTCTGCGCAATAGTGGATCTGCACGCCGGCTCGCTTGCAGCGTAGCTCATAGGAGGCCGCTTCATCGGGATCCTGAAAGCGACCCCACCGGCTTACATCATAGACGAGCAATGCTTCGAAGTTCGTACGCCGCCCCTCGATGTCGGCGAGTAGCGATCGAAGGCCTGATCGTCCTTCAAGAGTGAGACCGCTCTTTCCTTCGTCGGAATAGGTCGCGACGATCTCATACCCTCGCCGCTCGGCAAACCTTCGAATCGCCTCAGCTTGGTTGTCGGTCGAGTATTTCTGATGTTCCGTCGACATGCGCACATATTGAGCCGCCCGCAGCCGTGACGAATGTCCGGGGGGATTCGAGCCTCCTGGCTGACTCCAATCAATCACCATCGTTTTGTCTCGAATCGCGACTGGGCAATTCTTTGCCGAGGCAACCCGTTAGACGAGAAAAGGCAGAACTATGGTTCCGAAAACCGGTAATCGAGTTCCAAAAGGAAGGATTTCGCTTTCTGAACTGGAATTCGCTCAGGCAATAGGGGAAGCATTGCAACGTGAACTCGGCGCCAGTCACCGGGCAGCGAAGACAGTAATGGCATGGACGGGCGTCAGCGATCGCACCGCCCGACTATGGTTGCACGGATCCGCGAGTCCGAATGGCCTGCACCTGGTCGTTTTGGCTGCTCACTGCCGCCCGGTGTTGGCGACTGTGTTGGGCTTGATGGGGCATGATAGAGTGGCTCTCGCGGTGGATCTGGAAGTGGTCGAAGGTCAGCTGGAGATGATCTTGGAGTCGATACGTCGCCTGCGAATTCGTGGCACATGAGGAAGAGCTGCGACGATACTCGCAGAACTACTGCTGCCAACGCTCGGGCAAGGCATTCGTCACCCTTTGCTTGCCAGCGTTAGTTTGCTATCCGGGCCGACTTTTTTCGACCGGATGATGTGAGCATAGAAATGAACCACAAGCGAGGAAAAGCCCGTCGCGCGAGAGCGGGTTGCAAGCTCTGCAAGCCTTGGAAGATGAACGGAGTTCGCACCGAACGCAAAGACGGAGAGCGGTTCAGCGATCATCGGCGGCGCATTGCGCAACATGGTGAGTAATGAGCAGAAGCCGCAAGAAGACTCCCATCGTGGGAATGACGGTCGCAGATAGTGACAAAGCCTATAAGCAGGCCGAGCATCGTCGCGAGCGAACGGCTGTACGCGTAGCACTGCGCCAACGAACTGAGCTCCCCTCTTCTCGTGCTTTTGGCGATCCCGCGAAAAGTGAAAAAGACGGCAAACAATACGTTCCGCATCTCGCGGAGTTACGCCGCAAGTAAGGCAATAGGTTGTGTGGTCGCGTTTCCCAGATCACGATTGCAATTCACTGTGCGGATCGAATCATTTCCCTGATCTGATTCTAGGGAAATCGTTCAGTGAATCCCCGGATTTCCGTCACTTGAACCAATTCCGACGCGCTCACACCGCTGTAAATCATTAAAATTCGCTGTAAATTCGCATTTATCAGGGAATTGAGGCCAGAGACGGGTTCGCGCCTGACTACGCACACCGCCATACCTTCCAAGTATCTGGAAAAGCTAAAAATATCCACGGAATGGCGCATTTCTGTGCGGCTTCCGACGTGTTTCAGGACTGAGAGCGAGCCCAAGGCGCTGGACATCTCGGCTACTCTCGCGTTTTCCCCCGTGGGATTGGCGACGCTCTTTGTCGGCCAGGCCACGGCCGCCTGCCGGTTCGGCCCATCTCCATGTGCGAACGCGCCCCGACGTTCATGCCGCCTTTAGGAAGTCTTCCAGCAGTTTTCCCTCTTGGTCTCCGAGCGCCGCGGCGCGTGCCTGCGCGAGCCAGTGCGCGGTGCGATCCCGTTCCGGGCGACCCAAAAACGCATCCCTGATCGAATCGAAGGCGCGCAAACCGTGTTCGAACGTATCCCCGTAACCTTTGATGAGTTGCTGACAACGGATCCATTCGAGCGCGACCGCGTCGTCGGCTCTTGCCAGGTCTACGGCGAGAGCGATCCATCGATCGATGCGCTCCTGTTCCTCGGCATAGCGGACGGTCGATCGGCGGATTGTGCGGAACTTCGCAATCAGCCGGAGGATCAGAAACCAACGAAGGCGGGAGGTGTGAACATGGCGGCCTTTCCTGAAGAAGGGCGCCAGCATCTTTGCGATCATGCCGTTGCCCAGGAGGAGGCGACCGATCGACGCGGGAAGGGTTTCGCCTATTTCCCGCAGGCGCGGGTGCATGAACTCGGTCACCTCCAGGATCTGGCCATCGCCAGCCTTCACTTCGGAGCGGACCCGGGCGATGCGGCTGGCGCGGGTCTTGAGGTCGGCTACGCGAATCGTGTCTTCGTAGCTCATCCACAGCGCCAGGTGCCGCGCGGCTTCGCCGATCAGCAAAGGGGACGCCTGATCGAGAACGGCGATTCGATGCAGCCGATCGAGATAGAGGCCGGCATATTCCGCGTCCTGATAGTCCATCAGCCGTCGGAGGCCGTGCCGCGCATTGGGGAGCGCTGCCTCAGGCAGGAAGCTGCGCGCCCGTTCGTCCAGCGCGCGGCCCTTGGCTGTGGTCGGCGCGGGGATGGAATGTTCCTCGTTGGCGGGGAGGGTCACCCCGCCCTGGGCCGCGGAAAGACCTTCTTCGAAACCGGCGAGATTGCTGGAGACGGCGATGCGGCTCTCCCTGATCGCCTGTTCGTAGGTTTCGCGGGGGAAAGGCAGCGCACCGCTCCCTGCCAGCGCGCCGAACATGACGGCGCTGATGACGCTGTCGGAACGGTCGGCCGCAGCCTCCATGTCGAAGCCGATGAAGCGCCTGGCGCGCCGGCCTGCCGCCTCGACGATTGGATCGCTGCTGCCGCGGCCGTCGCCCATCGCCTGCTTTTCGGAAATGGCATAGATACGGTGGGTCGATCCGATGAGCGTGGTGCGATCGGCGGTGGAAAAGCCGCGGAGCATCGCGCGTCCCGTTTCCATCAGCTCCGATGCGAGGACGATGTCGACATCGCCTGGAGTGGGCATCTGCGCCATCACGGGCAGCCGTCCGTCCGCCCCAGGCGTCGCCAGCTCAATATAATAGACGGTGGAGCCGGTACGCTGGGCGACGCCGGGAACGGACGTGCCTTGCGCCAGCCAGCCATGATGGCGCGCCGCTTCCTGAATCCAGTCGGCCAGCACGCCGCCGCCCTGGCCACCCAAGGCCAGGATCGCGATGCTGATGGTGCTGCGGCCGTCGGCCATCGTTCGGCCTCTTTTAGAGCAGCGAGCGATTAATATGAATCGCTCGCTGCTCTATAACTCTTTGTTGCCGCATCGCTATTTGCGAAAAACCGGTACCCACTTTTCGCGCGATGCTCTAGAACGCCCGAGCGGCGCGGGTGCGATCGTCGCGCCGCTGCAGCCAGCCGATCACGCTTTGACGCCATTTCGCGCGCATCTTTTCCCAGCGGCCGGCATTGCTGACGATGCTGGCGCGGTAGAAGCTCGGGCAAAGGACGGCGGCATGGCTGACTTCGCCGCAATGGCCGCAGCCTACGCAGCTGTTCTCGACATGCGCGACCGGATCCTGTCGCAGCGGATCGGGATTGGGCTTGATGGTCAACGATGGGCAGCCCGACAGGCGAATGCAGCTATGATCGCCGGTGCAGGTGTCGCTATCGACGCCGAAGCGTTCGCGCACGACCCGCTGTCCTTCCTCCAGGGCCTTGCGCACCAGCGGCTTCTCGCGCCGCTGCCGGTTGAGCATGCATTCGGACTGGGCGACGATGATCTTGGGGCCCGCTTCCGGGGCGGTCATCGCTTCGCGCAGCGTGTCGCGCATGCGCTTGAGGTCGTAGGTGCGGGGCAGGGTTCGGACCCAGGCGCCGCCAATGCCGCGCACCGCCTTTTCGATGGGATTGCGGGTCACGCGCCTCAAATTGTCCGCGCGCGACGACAGGATGTCCTGCCCTCCGGTTGCCGCCGAATAACCGTTGTCGATGATGACGGTGACGGTGTCGTCCTTGTTGAAAATCGCATTGCCGATTCCCGAGGTCAGGCCGTTATGCCAGAAGCCGCCATCACCCATCACCGCAATCGCGCGCTTGTCCCGGGTCTTGAAAGCCGAGGCGCCGGCCCCGCCCAACCCATAGCCCATGGTCGTGTTGCCGATGTTGAAGGGTGGGAGGATCGAGAAGAGGTGGCAACCGATGTCGGCCGATACATGGATCGGACCCAATTCGCGCTCGACCAGCTTCATGGCCGTGAAGACAGGACGTTCCGGGCAGCCGGTACAGAAACCGGCGGGCCGCGGGGGGATTTGCGTCGCGACGGATGCGGGCAATGGATCGGTGGAAATCTCGTCGGGAGCGAGCTCGGCCGACCAAGCGCGCAGGAAGCTGGCGAGGCCATCGCGGATGACCTGCGCGCTATATTCGCCCGCGCGTGGCATCGTGCCCTTGCCAACGACGCGGCAGTTGAGATCGGCGCGGCGGACGAGCGTGTTCAGTTCGTGCTCGATGAATTCGGGCTGGCCCTCTTCCAGGATCAGCACGGCCCGCTTGCCCGCGCAGAAGGCGGTCACTTCCTCCGGGACCAGAGGATAGGTGACGTTCAGGCAGTAGATCGGCAGCGCGCTGTCGCCAAAGGCGTTGGACAGCCCGAGCAGTTCCATGGCGCGATTGAGGTTGTTGTAGAGGCCGCCCTGGACGATCACGCCAATGCCGTGGGCCTCGTTCGGGCCGAACCATTCGTTCAAGCGGTTGTCGCGGACATGGGCGATGCCGGCGGGCCAGCGCTTCTCGACCTTCTCGACTTCATGCAGGAAGTTGGCCGGCGCCAAAACAATGCGGTCGACGTCGCGATGGGGCGCTTCCGCGGCTTGGCCGACGGTCATCTTCGGGCGCACATTGTCCTTGGCGACGAAAGAACCGGTCATGTGGCAGGATCGGACGCGCAGCTGCAGCATGACCGGAGTATTGGAGGCTTCGGAAAGCACAAAACCTTGCTCCACCGCCTGAACGATGCTGGGCAGGTTGGGACGTGGATCCAGCAGCCATATCTGCGACTTCATGGCAAAGGCGTGGGTGCGCTCCTGCATGATGGAGGAGCCCTCGCCATAATCCTCGCCCACGATGATCAGCGCCCCGCCCGTGACGCCGCCCGACGCCACGTTGGACAGAGCATCCGATGCCACGTTGGTGCCGACCACCGATTTCCAGGCGACCGCGCCGCGCAGCGGATAGTTGACCGACGCCGCGAGCATCGCGGCGGCCGAGGCTTCCGACGCGCTGGATTCGAAATGGATGTCCAGACTTTCGAGCAGGTCGCTGGCGTCGGAAAACACGTCCATCAAATGGCTGATCGGCGCGCCTTGGTAACCGCCGATATAGGCGACACCCGATTGCAGGAGCGCCTTGGTGACGGCCAATATGCCTTCGCCATGAAAGGTTTCGCCGGCACCGGCAGTGAGCTTCCTGACTTCCGCCTTGAAGGAACGCTCAGCCATGGCTTCGGCTTTCGATCAGCGCGAGGACGCGAAGGGGGCTGCCCGAACCGTCGCGGATCTTGAGGGGAGGGCAGATGATGACCGCGCCGGTGGGCGGCAGCAGGTCGAGATTCTGAAGGCATTGAAGCCCATAACGGCCCGCGCCGTGCACCAGCGTATGGGCGGGAAAGGGCGGGTCGAGCAGATGCGCCTGGCCCGCGTCCGTCCCGATGGTCTCCACGCCGAGGCCCAATATGCCGCGCGCGATCAGATATTCGACCGCCTCCGGCGAAGGTCCGGGCGTATGCGCGCCGTCCGCCTGCCGGTTCGTATAGGCTTCGGAATCGCGCTTCGACCAATCGGTGCGCAGCAGGACCCAGTTTCCGGCGGGGATGGCGCCGTGGCTTGTCTCCCAGGCCTTGATCTGATCGATGCTCAGCAGGAAGTCAGGGTTCGCCGCGGCTTCGGCCGAGAAGTCGAGCACGACGGCGGGAGCGATGAAACTGGTGACCGGAACCTTGTCTACGCTGTTGTCGGCCAGATCCTTTCCGGTGACCCAGTGGATCGGCGCGTCGAAATGGGTGCCGGTATGCTCGCCGACGGAGAAGTTGTGCCAATGCCAAGCGACGCCGCGATCGTCATAGCGTGAGATTTCCTGGCGCGAGAAGGCGGCGGTCTGGCCGAAAGGTTCGGGCAAGACCAGCAGAGGCGTGTCTTCCGAGAGCGTCTGCGTGAGATCGATGACCTTGATGTCGCCAACCGCGATCGCGCGCGCCAATTGGGTGAGAATCTGGGTGCTGGACATAGACCCTTCCTTTGGATCAATGAAAGGGGAGGGTATCTCATTAACTTGCAAATGCAAGTACAATTGTGGGCACGGGAGTACGCATTGGTCAAGGATCTGCGTCCATTGGGTGATCCGGGATCGGATCAGTTTCGCGTCGATATCTACCCCTTCTATCTGTTGAATCGCGCGGTC
This sequence comes from Allosphingosinicella sp., assembly GCA_035248285.1. Classification (GTDB taxonomy): domain Bacteria; phylum Pseudomonadota; class Alphaproteobacteria; order Sphingomonadales; family Sphingomonadaceae; genus Allosphingosinicella. The sequence continues at coordinate 8,967 of DATFHP010000022.1, forward strand.
AGCCGGTACAATGTGGTGATCGAAGCGCAGTTGCGGCCGATCGGGTTGGACATCCCCTCCTGGCGCGTATTGATGGTTCTCGGCGAAAGAGAGCCGCTGCCGATCGCCCAGGTCGCCAAATCCGCCGTCATCCACATCTCCACGATGATGCGGGTGCTCGAGCGGATGCAGAAGGCCCAGCTGATCAAGACCACGCCAAGCGTATCGGATGGGCGCGTAACCGAATTGCTGTTGACGGAACCCGGGCGGACGAAGCTGGCCGCGGCGCGCGAAGCGACCGCGCCGATCTATCACAAACTGATACGCGGCTTTTCGGCGATCGACTTCAGCAGGTTGCTCAATCTTCTCGGACGTCTGCATGACAATCTCGAATGAGGCCGGCACCGTGAGGTTGCCCAGGCGAGCCGTTCGTGGCGCGATCGATAAAAAGGCGCGTGATAGTTCCTTTTGATTCTACCAGGCCGAGAGCGGTCGAAAGATTTTGGCGGTGCGATGGGCGAGCCAGCCCGGCCGCGGTCGCCTGGCGACCTGGGAAGCCCGTTTCTTACTGTATGCGGCCTTCGGCTGCGACACGGACATCCCGGATCATGTTCGCCGTGAAATGCAAAGCGAGCACGGCATGTCGCGTTCGCCGACGGCGTGCCAGACCGATGCGATGGATCGTCTCGGTCACAATGTCCTCGATACCTGCAACCTCCATGCTTCACTTTTCCAAATTCGTTCCGGGCAGCGAGGCCTTGAGTTGCGCCAATCCCTCAGCGTCTCCGATCATCAGGCAAAGAGATGGGTATAATCGTCGAGGAAGTCGCTGAAGCTACGCGGCGCATGACCGGTCCACTCCTGCGTAACGTTGCTCAGGGGGTTGAGATCGTTTCGGTCGTACATCCGGTACAGATCCTTGATCCCCTCCATCATCCAGTCGGATACGCCCGCGCGCAATAGCTGGAGGATGGACTCGCGCTCGGTGATCTGCCGGTACTCGATCGGTTTGCCGATCCGCTCGGAAATGAATGTGGCGCATTCGGAATAGCTCATGGCGGTGGGGCCGGTGATGAGCAGCGTCTCACCCTTGTGCTCGCCCTTCATCAAGACGGTGGCCGCAACGTCGGAAACATCCCGAACATCGACCATCGTGATGGTCTTGTCGCGTCCCACCGCAGAGGACATGGTGCCGTTGGTGCGAATCTCATGGCCGAACAGTAACCCGAGAGACTGCATGAAGGTGTTGGGATGCAGAAACGTATACGGAATCCCGGCCCCCTCGATATGCTTCTCGTTCGCCCAGTGCAGCCTGGAGAAGTGACAGAGCTCGTCTTCCTCGGCCGTGAAAACCGAAAGTTTCACGATCGCGCCGACACGCGCCTTTACCGCAGCATCGACGATCTTGTTCTGCAGATCCAGCTGGTTCTGCTCGTTGGGAGTGGAAAGAAACAGCTGGGAGACACCGTCCAGAATGCGGGGGCGATCCGTTTCACTGTCGAGGTCGCCGACGATCACCTCGACGCCTAGAAGCTGGAGTTTGGCGGCGTTGTCAGCGGAACGAGTCACGGCACGCAGCTGTCGACCATGCGCTGAAAGCTGCCGTACCACCGAAAGCCCGACCTGCCCGGTCGCACCCAACACGCAAATCATGATCTTCTCCTCGTACGAGTCCCGGGCCTCTAGTCACCATTAAGAATAGATTGTCAAAACTCGTCAGCGTTGGCAACTTGACGGAAAAGTTCTCTTCGCCACCTCTGTTAGACCCGATGCTGCGTAAGGAACCAGTTTCTCGTAAAGTGACCCCAGGCCGTTCGATTCTAAAAGATATCCAAATAAACAGTCTAGACGGGTATACCTCTAAAGTATCCCCGATCCAGTTAAACGGTATAATGGGGTATTGTCCTCCACCTGCTAGGCATTTGGTGCACGACCAAGGTCGTGGACCGCGTCCGAAATGGGGAATTGGCGTGGCCAGTCGTTCCCTGGCGAAAACGCGGGCCGCCAGAAGTTCCGGCTTTCGGGCGAGAAGGAGCGACCATGTTTGACGACGCGACAATCGCCATAATGGCCGCCATGGTGGACGATGCGCAAGCGAACGGGCACACGATCCCGAAGCTGACCGACCGTTTCCCCGGCCTGACGGTCGAGGACGGCTATGCCGTTCTCGACGCGCTGTTTTGCCGCTGGCAAGCGCGGGGGCGGGTTCTCGCCGGCTACAAGGCGGGTCTCACATCGCGCGCCAAGATGCTCCAGATGGGCGTGAACGAGCCGAGTTTCGGCCTGCTGATGCGCGACACGTGTGAGCCCGATGGCGGCACCATCTCCACGCGCGGACTCATTCATCCGCGGGTGGAAGCCGAGATCGCCTATGTCATGAAGGACGAGCTTTCGGGCTCCTCGGTGACGGTCGAGGAGGTGCACGCCGCGACCGACTTCATCCAGCCGGCGCTGGAGATACTGGACAGCCGCTTTGAAAAGTTCAGCTTCGATCTGCAAAGCGTGATTGCGGACAACAGCTCCAGCGCGCGTTTCGTGCTCGGCGGCCGACCGGAGCACCCTCGGGAAATGGACCCGGCGGCAATCGCGATAGAGATGGCGATCAATGATGAGACCGTGGCCTCCGCCACTTCGGCGGCAGTGCTGGGGCATCCGGCACGGGCGGTGCAGATCCTCGTCGCTTGGCTGCACAGGCGCGGCAAGATCCTTCCGGCGGGCGCTGTGGTGATGACCGGCGCCGCCACGGAGGCAATTGCCATCTCCACGGGGGATTCCGTCTGCGTTCGGTATCAGGGCCTTGGCAGCATCAATGTGAGAATCGACTGATGCCGATCATATCCGTTGTCCTAGCGGAGGGCCGCACAACCGAGATGAAGCGCGCGTTCATCCACGCGCTCACCGATGCCGCCACGCGGACCCTGGGCGTCCGTGCCGAGCAGGTTCGCGTGATCATCAACGAAACACCGTTGGACCATTATGCTGTAGCGGGGGTCACATTCGCGGCCCGACAGGGGGCAAATGAGGAATCCGCCACGTGACGCCCGTCCGGCCATGGCAGGGATTGCCGACCGCGGCCGAAGAAGGGGGCGGGGAATCATGGCAAGCGCTCGGCGGATATTGGCAGCGTATTATGGATAGAAGGCGGCATCGAACGGGCTGTATGGTTCAAGCTTGAAGCAACTGCGCGGCACGACGGTTGGCTGCGCCGACGGTTCGCACGGCCGCGACGGGAGACATTCACACTGGGTGCTTCGATAGAGCGATATTTCGACCGGTGACGTTCGCGCCGCGCCGACAATCGGCACGTGGAGGCTTGGAGAGTTTCGTGTTTGGAGATGTGACGACGGTTGAAGCTGGTGCATGCGTCATCGAGACCTTCGCCCACCGCGTCGGCGAGGGAGCGGAGTGACGTGCTGACGGGCCTCGAGGCGACGCGAACGGGGCCGTCGTTGACGCCAGCTGGTGCCTTCGAACTCGGCCCACGCGACCTCGCCGCGGGGCGCGCCCGTGCAATAGGGGGACGGGGCGATGCATAGGTATGAGAGGAAGCCCGTTCCACGCAAGATCCTGATCTTCGGCGCAGCCGGTCACATGGGCGGACCTCTGGCAGCGTTCCTGGCCCGGCATGCTCCTGATATCACCCTGAGGCTCGCGTCTCGTGACGCGCAAAGAGCAAACGCCCTGCGGGACCACTTTCCCACTGCGGAAGTGGTCCAGGCAGATTATCTTGATCCGGCTTCACTCGTTTCGGCCGCGGAGGGGATCGATGGCGTCTTCGTGCTGTGTCCGGCCGGAACCGATGAGACAGTCGCGATGTCCAACCTGGTCGAAGCGCTCCGGAAGGTTGGCGGCAAACCGCATATCGTGCGGCAACTGGGCATGCACCCTGAATTCAGCCGACACCTGATCCCCGATTGGATCAAGGCGCACGGAAAAGGCATCCCGATCCAGCATCCGATCGCCAAGCGGATCCTGGACGAAAGCGGCTTCCCCGTCACATACGTCAACACCTTGGCCACGTTCATGGACAACTTCATCAACTATATGGCGGGGCCGATACGCACGCGCGATCAACTCGTGTGGCCAAGGCGCAGGATTTCATACATCGACACCGCGGACGTTGGAGAATTCGTCGGCAGGCTTTTTCTCAGCGACGACGCCCGACAATATGGACAGTTCCACACCATCAACAACGGCCAGGACATCCTGGGCTACGATGACGTGGCGGACATGATGACCGAAGCATTCGGCCGCCCCATATCCTACGATTCAAGCAAGGAATCGTACTTTAGGGAATATGCGGCCATGGGCGAAGAAACGCTCTTTTATCTCTGGAGCCTGTTCGAGTACGACTCGCGTTATGAAGTCAGCTGGGCAAGAAGTGATCTTCTTGAGCAGTATATCGGCCGTAAGCCAAAATCTCTATCGGAATGGCTAAAGGAAAACGAGAACAGTTTTGTTCGAGAACATTCTAATGTCTTAATTTGATAGTCATATCAACTATAATCGTAATTTTGTTATTTAGGAATAATACGATAATTTAAAGGGACATTTATTATGGCAACCTCGCCCGCTTCCTCGAAGAGCCTGGAGGACGCTATCCGCGATGCGGGTACCGCCATCGATATGCTGCGCAAGAACCCGCAACGCTCGTTCGTGTTTCCGAACGTCCCGCCGGAGTTCACCAATTGGCAGGAGGAACAGCGCGCCTTCCGCGAGACCGTCGCATTGAGCGACATGTCGCATCACATGACCGAACTGCACTTGCGCGGTCCTGACGCCGTGCCGTTCGTCAAGCGCTTTGCCCTGAACAAGCTCGATCCGTTCCCGACCAGCCGGGGTAAGCAGATGGTGGCCGTCGCGCCCGACGGCAACATGATCGGCGACGCGATCATGTTCCGCGAGGCCGAGGATTTCCTGCGGGTGGTGGGCGCCCCGTCGGCGATAGACTGGCTGCAGTTCCAGAGCCAGCGGGACTCCTATGATATGACGGCGGCCATCGAGCACTCCTCGGCGATCGTTCCCGGGCCGCGCGACGTGTTCCGCCTGCAGATCCAGGGTCCCAATGCGCTCGGGCTCATGAATGAAGTCTCGGGCGGCACGATGCCAGACATCAAGTTCTTCCATATCGGCGACGCCGTGATCGCAGGGCATCCGGTCAAGGTATTACGGCACTCGATGTCCGGTCATGCCGGCTTCGAGATCTTCGGGCCGTGGGACGGCAAGGAGCCCGTCCGCGAAGCCCTGATCGAAGTCGGCGCGAAATACGGCCTGCGGTTGGCGGGGATGCGCGGCGGACCGGTCATTACCATCGAGGGCGGCTGGCTGCCCAATCCGCTGCCGGCGATCTATTCGGGCGAGGAGATGGCACCGTTCCGCCTATGGCTCACCAGTTCCAGCTTCGAGGCCGTCGCCTCGCTTGGCGGCAGCTTCGGGTCGCGAGACGTCACCGAATATTACACCGACCCGTTCGAGGCGGGATATGGTCAGCTCATCGATTTCAACCGCGATTTTGTCGGACGCGACGCGCTTTTGGAACGCCAGAAGTCGCAGCGGCGCAAGAAGGTCACCCTGGTCTGGAACAACGACGATATCCTGGCCGTATTCCGTTCGGTCCTGACTGGCCAGAACCGCGGCCGCCTGCCGGAGATCCCGTTCGCGACATTTGCCACTTTCATCACGGACCGGGTCGAGCGAAACGGTCGGCTCGTTGGTCAGTCGAGGCACCAGTACGGGTACAGCGCCAATGTCAACGCGTTTATTTCGCTTGCCATTGTCGATATCGAGAGCAGCAAACCGGGGACCGAGGTCAAGGTTCTCTGGGGCGAGTATGACAGGCTTAGTCAGACGGTGCCGGAGCATGAGATCCACGAGATTCGTGCCACTGTTGCCCCGTCGCCATATTACGAATCGCACAACAAGACCGGTTCGTGACCGGACCGGGGCAAGCCGTGGAATGTCTCCCGTCCCCGGCTTACCCTCCGACGGGCATCAGCTTACAGACCGAATAGGAATTCGAGATGACGATCCCAGGCGCCTACGTTCCTAGCCTCCACGCAGCCTTCCGGATGCAATATAAGAACTGCAACCTGAAACCGGGCCAGACGGTTGCATTGCTGACCGACCATTCGACCGACGAGGCGACGGTGAGTGCTGCCTATTCTGCCGCACTGGAAGCCGGTGCCGAAGCCTACCAGATTCACATTCGCTCGGGGATCGACGACCGCTTCATGCAGTCCGATCCCTTCAAGGCGCCGGGGATGATCGAGCTGCTGTGCAAGGCCGATCTGATCCTGTGCTTTTTCGTCGGTTTCTTCTCGGCCTGGGAGCGGCCGGCGCGGGAAGCGGGCGCGCGCATCCTCAACGTGCTCGACACGCCGTCGCAAATGGTGGCCCTTCAGACCGACGCGCAGATCAAGTCGGTCGTCCTCGCTGCGGCAGAGCGGCTGAGGAATTCGTCCGAGGTCCGGGCGCTGAGCGACGCCGGAACGGACCTCGTCTGGACCATCGACAAGGAACTGCCAGTGGCCGCGCAGTACGGCATGGCGGACAAGCCGGGAGTCCTTGCCCAATGGGGGCAGGCGATGGTCGCCGCGTGGCCGCAAGAGGGTCAGGCGAGCGGGGTCGTCGTTGTCGAGCCCGGCGATATCTGGGTGCTGCCCTACGTGCGTCTGGTGACCTCGCGGATCGTCCTCACCGTCGAAAACGGAGTGGTCACGAAGGTCGAGGGAGGGCTGGATGCCGACATCTTCCGTCGCACCTTGGACAAGGCGAAAGTCAACGAAGCCGACAACGATCCCTACGCGGTGTCCCACCTGGGGTGGGGGCTGCATCCCCGTGCCCATTACGAGGACATCATTCATTTCGAGGGACAGCTGAAGGAAGTGGCGACCTCGCTTCGCAGCTATCCGGCGAACTTCCTGTTCTCGACCGGGCCGGGGCCCCGGCGGAAGACCCGCGGGCATATCGATATGCCGCTGAACAATCACACGATCCTGATCGACAACGAGGCGGTCATCGAAAAGGGCCGGATCGTGGCGGAGGACATGATCGCCGATCCGGCGCGCGTTGGACACTGATAGAGATCTGCGACAGAGGGCAGCTTGTCGGCCGGTGCAGCACGGTGGCGCTTCACACTCGCGTCCGTGTGTTCGGGCCGGCCGGCCCCGGCAATTGGCAACAGGACAAAAATCATCATGAAACTCGCTCGCATTGGTCGGCCCGCAGCCGAAGTTCCGGCCGTTCTCGATGGAAACGGCGCGTGGCGCGACCTGTCGGGCCATGTGGCCGATATCGGCGTCCCCGAGCTGGACAGGATCGCCGAAGTCGACCTGGCGTCGTTGCCGCTCATCGCCGAGCCGGTCCGGTTCGGTCCGCCGCTGCGCCGTGTCGGCAAATTCATCGCCATCGGGCTCAACTATGCCGACCATGCCCGGGAATCCGGCATGCCCATTCCGGCCGAGCCCACCATCTTCATGAAGTCCCGGGATTGCATCGGCGGCCCTGACGACGACGTCGCCCTGCCCCGGGGGTCGACGATGATGGACTGGGAAGTCGAACTCGGCATCGTCATCGGCACCCGCGCCCGCTACGTCGAGGTCGGCAGGGGCCTGTCGCACGTGGCGGGCTACGTGCTGGTCAACGACCTGTCCGAACGCAACGATCAGCTGAACCGCGGCGGGACCTGGGACAAGGGAAAGAGCCACGACGGCTTCGGCCCCATCGGGCCGTTTCTCGTTACCCGGGACGAGCTCGGCGACGCTCGCGGGATTGCGCTGAAGACCAGCGTCAACGGTCGACTGATGCAGGACGGCACCACGGCCGACATGATTTTCGGCGTGGCCGAGATCGTCGCCTGCGTGAGCCAGTACATGACCTTGCTGCCCGGAGACATCATCACGACGGGCACGCCGGCCGGTGTCGGGATGGGCATGCGACCGAGCCCGGTGTTCCTCAAGGAGAACGACGTCTTGGAGCTGTCGGGCGGCCCGCTCGGCACGCAGCGCCAACGCATCCTTCCACCGGTTTCGGGCGATTCAGACGAGGCCGGCGGCAAATAACGGACCGGCCTCGCCCCGGCAGCAATGTGGATCCCTTCGCCCCGGCGGCGCGTCACATCCGTTTCCGCTGCATCCGCGATCGGTCTCCATGGAAAGGATTCGACAAGGCGGACCTGCAACGCCATATTTTGGAAGAGCCGGGGACCGGCCGCAGGAGCAGCGCGTGGGTGCGCAAGTGTCACGAGGCGTGATTTGCCGAGAACTCACCGCGGCAGACCCCGCCATCATCAAATCCCTGATCGCGGAGGAGATCGGAGAATTCGACCTTCGCTCACCGCAAGGCGCGCACGGCGTTTTTGCCGGCGTCAAGGGCGTCGTTCTGAGAAACCTGGCAATCTACGATGTCCAGCTGCGCGCCGAAGCCCGCATCGAGACAGCGCCTGTCGCGGGCGCGATCTTGCTGCATGTGCCGCTATCGGGGCTCAGTCGTATCGCGCTTGGGAAGGAAAAGATAGACGCCACGCCCGAGCGAGCATGCATTGTGCAGCGTCAGCGAGGGGTGGCTCTGCTGCACGCATCGTCACGCCATCTGGTAGTCAGGATCAATGAGGACGCGGTTCGCGGTTTTGTCTCCAACAAGCTGGGACGCCCGTTACAGAGCCCGGTATTATTCCGTTCCCAGATGGACCTTTTGCAGGCTGCCAATTTCCAGTTATTGGTATTTCTGAAGTGGATATCGAATGCATTTGCTCAGCAGGATGTGCAATCCTCAATCTCTGTAGACGAGTACGAAAATCTGATAATAGGGCAACTCATACTCGGGCAGCCGAACACATATAGCGAGGAACTTTTTGAGAACAGATCCCGCCGAATCCCGGCGCGCATCGCAAAGGCCGTCGATTTTATCTCCGAGCACAGTGACAAAGAGGTCACGATCGATGATATTGCTCGGGCATCTGGACTTAGCGTCCGGGCATTGCAGGACGGTTTCCGACGCACGTACGATCAGACCCCGCTCGAGTTCCTTCGCAATACAAGGCTCAAGAAGGCGAGGTTCAAACTAGCTCAGCCGGCTTCCAGCGGCGAATCCGTCACCAATATCGCTCTGGAATGTGGCTTCCAGCACCTCGGTCGATTTTCGGCGCGGTACAAGGATCGCTACGGGGAATTGCCTTCGCAGGCCTTGCGACATGCCTTTGGCGGACATCCGACCGAGGTGGATTAGCCGCAGCTTCGAATTTCGGGGAACCGAACGCCTTTGCGAGCCACCGGCATAGCAATCCGATGGCTTGCGCGTCTCGTATTGCGACCGGACACAAAGATGCTTTAGGGTTAAATTATTGTTGACAAGTGAAGGAGCGGCGTGGAAGCTCCGAGGGTTGTCGGTGGTGATCGACGGCAGCTGGGGCGCGCACCGCCCGCAGCCCGCAGTTTGGGAGAAATCCTATGGGCAGTACGCGTTTTTTTGAAAGCGCATGGTATTTCGGCGGCTGGACCGATGAACTGCAAGCTGGCGAGGCCAAGGAGGTCATTCTCGCCGAGCGGCGCATCGCGGTCTACCGCACCGAGACCGGAAACATCGCCGCGATCGGCAACCGTTGCCCTCACCGCTTCGCCCCGCTGCATCTGGGAAAGGTCAGGGGCGATGTTCTGGAATGCGGATACCACGGCCTGCAGTTCGGTATCGACGGAGCTTGCGCGTACAATCCGCACGCGGGCGGTGCGACGCCCACCGCGGCGCGCGTTCCATCCTATGCGGCGATAGAGCAGGAGGGGGCGATCTGGATTTGGCTTTCGACCGTTACTGCGCCCGATCCCGCCCTGATCCCCGACTTCAGCGGCCTTGCCGCTTGCCCGAAGAGCGCCACCGTTCACATCCCGACCATGGCCGTCGCCGCCGATTACGAATTGATCGTCGACAATCTCCTGGATCCGACGCACGCCGATTATATCCACCAAGGCACTCTTGGAGGGGCCGGCCTGCTGGGAAAAGCGCGCCCAACCATCGAAGTCGGTCGCACCTGGGCGAAAGTGGACTGGGATTTCCCCGGCGAATGCGCTGTCCCCTATCTTCGCGACCTGATGCCGGACGAGGAAGTCATCGATACTTGGACATCCGTGCGCTGGTATGCCCCAGGCGTCGTGAGGTTTGAAGGTGGGATCAAGCCGGCGGGGGCCGACCGCAAGGACGGCCTCTGGGGAGCTGCCTATCATATCCTGATGCCGGTGGCGCCGGGGCGGTGCAACTACGATGTCCGGACGATCCGTAATTATGCGCTTGAGGACGAGGATCTGACTGAAAAGACAAAGGAAATGTCCCGCTTTGCTTTCATGAATCAGGATAAGCCAATGCTTGAGGCGCAGCAGGACATGATCGGAGATGCCGAATTCCGCGCGCTGAATCCTGTCCTGTTCGGGACCGATGCCCCCGCCGTGCGGGTGCGGCGCGTGATGGAAAGCCTGCTCGCCGAGGCGGCGGTGGAAAATGCCTGACCTTCTCAAGCCAGCGGCAGCCGGAGGAACAGCGTATCTGTACACGTTCCTGTATCCCCGGCCCAAAACCCGGGCGTTCGATTACGAGCATCATCGGCAGGTTCACATGCCGATGGGGGTCGGACTGGCCAAGCGCTTCCTCGGCATCGAACCGAAAACGTTCTGGATCGAGCGGATTGACGAAGATCGGCCCGATTCCGAATCCCCCTATTGCGCGATCGTGCACCTTCTTTTCGAGAGGGAAGAGGACCGCGACAAACTGTCGGAGATGAGGAACGTGCCGGAAGCGGTCCATCTCGCGCGCGACTATGACAATTATACGGATACGCCCCCTGAGGTTCGGTTGAGCCGCGTAACGATCGACGATGACATGGGCGCGGTCCTGAAAAAATTCGAGACCATCTGGTCGGGCGTCACTACGCTCCCAAGCTAGATCGGTCGGCCAAACACAGCGAAGACGCTCGGTTGTTCAGGGGAGATTGTGAAATGAGGTCCAAATCAATTTTGCTCGCCGCGACGGCCGTGAGCGGCCTGCTGGCGGCATCGCCCGCGCTTGCGCAGGAGGCTGCGGCAAGTGCCTCGAGCCAGGCCGACGCAGGCACGAACTCCGGGCAAACCGACGAAATCATCGTGACCGCCCAGCGGCGCGCGGAAAACGTTCAGAACGTTCCGATCGCGATCACCACGCTCAGCAGCGATGCGCTCCGCTCCGTCGGCGTCAGCGGCGTTTCGGAGCTCAATCTCGCGACTCCGGGCCTGTCGATATCGACCGGGTCCGGTGGCTCATTCGTGCTGCCACGGATCCGCGGCGTCGGCCAGAGCACCGGGTCGCCGGGACGCGAGAACCCGGTCGCGATCTACATCGACGACGTCTATATCGCCTCGTCGTCGGCCGCGATGTTCTCGTTCAACAGCATTGCGCAGGTGGCGGTTCTCAAGGGACCGCAAGGTACGCTTTTCGGCCGCAATGCCACGGGCGGCCTCATCCAAGTCACGACCCTCGATCCGTCTACAACGTTGGGCGGGAAGGTTTCGGCGACTTATGGCAATCATGATACGTACGGCGGCTCGCTCTACCTGACCGGAGGTCTCGGATCCGATGCCGCCGCCGATCTCGCCATCTACTACAACAACCAGCACGACGGCTTCGGCAAGAACCTTGTAACCGGCGAAGACGTCAACCGATCCAGATCGTTTGCCGTTCGCAGCAAGTTCAAGGCCAGCCTCGGCGACCGCACGAACCTGACGCTGATCGGCGATTACTCGGACACGTACACCTCGATGGCAGGTCGCCTGGTGTCGGGGACGGTCACGGAATCCGGAACCACCTTCACGGGCGGGAAGTTCGACACGGGCGGCAACTTCAAGCCTTTGGCAAAATCGTGGCAATGGGGTGCCTCGGCCACTCTCGACCATGACTTGGGCTTCGCGAAATTCAAGTCGATCTCGGCATACCGGAAATCGCGCTTGTACACGCAGCTCGACGGTGACGGCTACAACGAACCATTCGGGTTCAATGTCGATGTGACATTTACCACACACGAGCGCCAGTTCAGCCAGGAGTTTCAACTTGTCTCTGACAGCGGTGGTCCTTTCCAATGGACCACTGGCCTCTATTATTTCAACGTGAAGGGCGACTTCGCCCCATGCTTGTGCGTCATCATCGCGAACGGCCTCATTTCCGCACAATATTCCGCTGATTACGACACGAAGTCCTATGCCGGATATGCGCAAGGCACTTATGCTCTGACGGATCAGCTCAACTTCACGGCCGGTTTGCGTTTCACCGACGAAAAGCGCGGTTCTTCAGGCACGGCGGTGCTGGTGAATCAGCTCGTCAGCCCTTTCCCACTTACCATCCCGAGCACCGGAAAGCGGGAAGACAAGAAGCTCACCTGGCGGCTTTCGCTCGATTATCGGCCGAGTCCGGAAGTCCTCGCCTACCTGTCCTATAACCGCGGCTTCAAGAGCGGCGGTTTCAGCCCGAGCGAAATTCCTTACGGTACCGGATACAAGCCTGAAGTGATCGATGCTTACGAAACCGGCCTCAAGCTCGACATGTTCGATCGCCACGTGCGGATAAACCCGTCCGTCTTTTATTACGACTACAAGAACCTCCAATCGACCGTATTCGTGGACAGCCAATCGTTGACGCGAAACGCCGCTTCGGCGGAGGTCTATGGCCTGGATCTCGATTCAACGATCAAGCTTTCGGAGTTTTTCTCGGTACAGGGCGGTCTGTCGTACGTTCACGCCCGCATGGGACGGTTCGACAATGCCATCATCACCACGCCGAATCCCGCTGGAGGCAATATCGTCACGACCGGCACCCTCAACGGGAAGCGGTTGCCCTACACGCCGACTTTCACGTTCAACATCGCACCGCAAGTACGGGTTCCGCTGAGAAGCAACACGCTCACTCTCGACGCGAATTACTATCATAACTCGGGCTTTTACGCTGAGCCGGACAATCGGGTCCGGCAGAAAGCCTACGATCTGTTCGGCGGGTCCATTACTTATACGCTGAATGATCGGTATTCTCTCGAGATCTGGGGTAAGAACCTGACGAACAAGTTCTATGCGGTACAGATCTACACGCAAAAATCTAGTGACGTCGTCATCCCCGCCGCGGGCAGAACCTTTGGTGTCACCTTGCGGGCGGACTTCTGAAGATGTTCGCTTCGGATCGTGTCGCCAAGCTGGATTGAGCGCAAAGCGTCGGCCGGGAGCTTCGCTGGACGCATCCGGGCCGGCTTTTTGGCCCTTGTTGTCCGGGCTGCCCGATCCCGTGTGATTCGGGATCGGGCGCGGACCACCGAGGAACCCCGTTCATTTGCGTGAGCGACCGGAACGAGAAGCCGGCTTCTCCGTGCGTGCTTCGCGCTCTCGTCCGCGGAGCCGTTCGCGCTCCACTTCCGTCGTCACTTCTCTTACGGCGTGCCGGAATGCCTCCACGAGTGGTGATCGGTCGTTCGCACGGTTGATTATGCACAAGCCAAAGGCGGCGGAACTGGCGTCCATCACGAGCGGCACATAAACGACGTCAGGCAGTTGCAGGCTGGTGGCGGACTCGACGGTCACGGCCACCCCGAGGCCGGCGGACACGAAGGCTATGGCGGTCAGGACATCCTCCGCGGTCTGGACCACGGTGGGCGCGAGACCGATGTCGCGGAACGCAGCCATCACAAAAGTGCTGAAACCGCCGGGTGGGCTGGCCCGCGGATAGAGGATCAGCGGTTCGTTGCCGATATCCGCGAGATGGAGGCGCGCTCGGCCGGCCAGCCGATGCGAGCCGGGAAGGGCGACGATCATCTGCTCCTGCAAGACTGGTTCCCAATGAAGCCCTGGATATTCAAGGAAGAAGCGATTGAACCCGATCGCGATCCGCCGTTCCTGCAGCGCCTTGACCTGCGTCTCCCGGTCCATGTTGTGCAGCCTGACTTCCAAGTCCGGGTACCTGCGGCGAAAATCGAGGACGATGCGCGGCACGATGTCGAGCACCGCCGATCCGAACACGCCGACGTCGAGCCGGCCCAGGGCGCCGCGACCCACGAGCTGCGTGGTGACACAGGCCTGCTCGACGAGATCGAGGATGTTCACCGCTTCAGTGTAGAGCACCTTGCCTGCTGCAGTCGGCTCCACCCCGTCGTGCTTGCGGACAATCAGAGCGACGCCCAGCATTTCTTCCAGATCCCTGATCTGCCGCGTGAGCGGTGGCTGGGAGAGGTTCAGTTCCTGTGCCGCGGCGCGAATGCTGCCATTCCGCACTGCCGCCACCAGATAGCGGAGGTGCCTGAGGCCGATCCTTGTTGCAAACACCGCCGCCCTCCTCGCGCTGACTGGCCGGTCAAGGCAAGCAAGATCGACCGGTTTGGTCTCCGTGCTGCGATCCTTGAGGAGGGTCAGGCCGCCTTTGCCTCGGCCCCGGCATTCATGAAAGCCTGCTGCAGCGCGGCCACGGCATCATAATATTTCGCCAAAGCCGCGGCCTTGACCGGACCATAGCCTCGCACCATTCCCACCGCATCCAGCAGCCGGACGGCCTCGACGTGGTTGTAAGCCGCAAGGTTCCCCAGGACCAGGTCGATCAACGCCAAATAGTGGGCAATCAACGTGCGCTCGGCCTTGCGCTCCTCGCTGTAGCCGAATGCATCGAATGTCGTTCCACGCAGGCGCTTCAGCCGCGCAAGGATCTTGAAGACCGGCCTGATCAGGCCGGCACGGAAGGCCCGCTTGCGGGGCCGGCCGTTCACCGGCTTGCCGCCCAAAATCGGAGGAGCGAGGTTGAACGCGATCCTGCCCCCGTCCTGGAACGCGTCGCGAAGGCTGCGCTCGAATTCGGGACTGGTGAGAAGCCGTGCGACCTCATACTCGTCTTTATATGCCATGACGCGCGCGAGGTTGACCGCAACCGCGCGCGAAAGTTGCTCCCTCATATTGCCGAGCCGTGCTTCCGCGACCGATACCTTTTCGATGATCGCGCGATACGACTGCGCCAGCTCCGGCCCCTGGTAGTCGATGAGATGTGCCGTCCTCGACGCCACGATCTCCTCGAGTGCCCGAACCGGCCCCTTGGCCTTGCCCGGCAGCATCGCGAGGACCTTGCCGGGATCGGCCGCGTAAAGGCGTCCCAGGCGGAAGGCCTCGAGATTGAACCCCACGGCGGTCCCATTCAGCTCGATCGCGCGCTCGATGGCGGCGACGCTGACCGGCAGCAGTCCGCGCTGCATCGCGACCCCGACGACGAAGAAGTTGGTCGCGATACTGTCGCCCATCAACCCGGTGGCAAGCCCGGTGGCGTCGATGGGCTCGACGAGGTCCTTGCCGATTTTCGCCTCGAGCCGCGCCAGGAGCAGGCGGACATCCACCTGGGCGTCCCGATCGAACTGGAGCGCGACCGTGGGCGTCACGTCGGAATTGACGAGCGCATGGGTCCGCGCAGGCGCGAGCGACTTCGCGGAGTCATTCCCGAGTGCCGCCACCAGGTCGAAGGCGAGAAGGACGTCCGCATCGCCCTCTCCCAGTTTGGGAGCATGGATCCGATCGGCGGTCTTCGCGAACCGTATGTGGCTCAGCACGGCACCGTTTTTCTGCGCTAGGCCGGTCATGTCGAACACGGAGGCGGCGATGCCGTCCAGATGCGCGGCCATCGCCAGCACCTGCGCCACGGTGATGACGCCGGTCCCGCCGATGCCGGCAACCATGATGGCCCTGCCGCGATCGTCGAGCGAGGCCGGAACCGGCGCCGCGAGCCCTTCGAACAGGCTCTGCGCAACCTGGATCTTGGCCTGCTTGCGGGGCTCGGCATCGTAAACGGTGACGAAGCTGGGACAAAAGCCATTGAGGCAGCTGTAGTCCTTGTTGCAGCTCGACTGGTCGATCTTGCGCTTCATTCCGAAGTCCGTTTCCACCGGGGTCAGGCTGACGCAGGTGGACTGAACGGAGCAATCGCCGCAGCCTTCGCAGACCGCTTCCGAGATGAACAGCCGCTTGGCGGGATCAGGGAACGTGCCTCGCTTGCGGCGGCGGCGCTTTTCAGCCGCGCAGGTCTGCTCGTAAATGATGATCGTGCAGCCCGCGACTTCGCGCAGCGCCTCCTGCACGGCAATCAGGTTGTCGCGATGCTCGATCCGGGTTCCTTCCGGATAGTCGCTGGCGCGGTGGCGATCAGGATCGTCGCTTACGATGACGATCCTTTTCGCTCCCTCATGCCGCACCTGGTGCGCAATTTCGGGAACGGAAATTGGGCCATCGACCGGCTGTCCACCGGTCATCGCGACAGCATCGTTGTAGAGGATCTTGTAGGTGATGTTCACGCCGCTCGCGATAGCGGCGCGGATGGCCATCAGCCCGGAGTGGTAATAGGTCCCGTCCCCCATGTTCTGGAACATGTGCCGGGTTCCGGTGAACGGGGCGAGGCCCATCCAATTGCCGCCTTCCCCACCCATGTGCGTCGGCGCGAGGGTCTTTTCCGGAATGAGGAAATTGGTCATCGAATGGCAACCGATCCCGGCCATCGCCAGGCTGCCGTCCGGCAGGCGTGTCGAGCGGCTGTGAGGGCAGCCGGAACAGAACCAGGGGCTGCGCGTGATGGCGGCGCCGGCGTCGGCCAGCGCGGCGTTTTCGGTCGCAACCGCGCTGCCGCCCGGCTCCTTCCAGCCTTCACGGATGCCGAGGCTGCGCAGGCATCCCGCAAGGGCCGAGGCGATGGCGACAGGCTCGAGCTGGGTCGCCTGCGGCAGCAGCTTGCGACCGTCCTCGTCGAATTTCCCTACGAGCAGGGGCCTCGCCGGCAGATTGACGATTGCCGCCGCGGCCTGCAGTTCGACGAAGCTCTTCTTCTCCTCGATCACGAACACGGTCTGGTGGCCGCGGGCGAACGCGGCCAGACCCTGCTGCTCCAGCGGCCAGATGCACCCGACCTTGTAGAGAGAGATGCCGATCGCGGCCGCCTTCTCCTCGTCGAGGCCCAGCAAGGTGAGGGCCTGAAGGACGTCCTTGTAGCTCTTGCCAGCCGTCACCAGGCCGAGCCGTGGTTGCGCCGCTCGGAAGACGGTGCGGTCCAGGCCGTTGGCCCGTACGAAGGCATGGACGAGCGGGAGCCGGTATTCGCTGACGATTTCCTCGTCGCGCATCGGCGTCAACGCGCCTCCGCGCACGTGGACTCCCTCGGGCGGCAGTTCGCCATATTCCGGAACGACCGCCGCGAAGCCATCGATATCCACATCGACGGTCAGGGTCTGCTCGGCAATTTCGTTGGTCAGCTTGAGGCCTACCCACAATCCGGAAAACCGCGAGAGTTCGTAGCCAAGCAAACCGTACGTCAGCACCTCGTCGGGGTCGGCGGGGTAAAGCGACGGTATGAGGTAAGACGCCATCGCCTGTTCGCTATGATGCGAGAGCGACGACGACTTGCCGCCATGATCGTCGCCATAGAAGGCTACCACGCCGCCATTGCGGTGAACGCCAACGTAATTACCGTGCTTCAGCGCGTCGCCCGCCCGATCGACGCCGGGCCCTTTGCCGTACCAGGCGCCGAAGACACCATCGTACAAGGGGTCGGGAAGCGCATCGATCTGCTGCGTGCCGCGCACTGCCGTAGCGGCCATGTCCTCGTTGACGCCCGGAACGAACTTGATGTTCGCTTCGTCCAGAAGCTGCGAGATCGACCAAAGCGTATTGTCGACGTTGCCCAGAGGCGAACCACGATAGCCGCTTATATAGCCGGCCGTGTTCAGGCCACGGGCGGCGTCAAGTCGCTTCCGCGCCAGGAGCACCCGGGCGATCGCCTGGGTCCCGCTGAGCATTACCCGCCCTTTGTCGAGGAGCCATTTGTCGTCCAGGCGGATCGTGGTGTCGATCGCCGATGATGCGGTGGCCATGATATCTCACCTTTAGGATCTGACATCCCATGCGCCTCGCGGAAGACGATGTCTGTCACCTTGCCGACATCATTTCATTTTGATTGCGGCAGGCCGCTCGTTCGCCGGACCGGGAAAAGGCACGAGACGTTTCATCGCTCCCGTCCGGCGCCCGGCTGGACGATTCCGGACACCGGCCGCGGCAATGCTGCACAGGCATCGCTCGGGCGCAATTCCAGCGATGGGCCCGGGCAGGACAGGACTCAAGAGCCGGCGTTGTCGGCCCGGGAGATCGACTCGACCTCCCCGCCCAGAGCCTCCGCATTCTCGATCAGGATCTCCCGGTGTGACAGATGCACGATGCCGCGCCGCTGAAAATCCTGAAGCACCTTGTTGACGCTTTGCCGCGATCCTCCTGCGAGAGCCGCCAGCTCCGATTGCGGCAACCTGACAACCAGGCCTGCACGACCGTTGGAATCGGACTCGGGATGAGACAATTCCAGGAGCCGCATCGCAACCCGGCTCGAGAGGCTCGTCAGGGAGGAGCCGATGAAGTTCCTCGAAGCGAGCCGCATTTGCAGCGACAACAGTTTCATGACGGCCAGGCTGAACGAGGGGTGCGCCGCCACCATCGCGCTGAACCCGGTTCGATCCAGGACCTGCAATTCGGTCTCCGTCAGGCACTCCGCGGTCTGCGGGCGGGTTCCTCCGTCGACCAGACTGCTGGTGCCAAAACTGTCCCCGGCGTCGAAAAGCAGGAACACCGCTTCGCGCCCTGCCTCTGCTCTGGCCGTCAGGCGGACCGACCCGCGCACCACCCGGAACATTTCGTCGCCGGGCTCCTGCTGGGAGTAAATGATCTGGCCACTTCGCAAGGATCGCTTGCGCGAGAGCCGCTCGAACTCCTCGACCGCGGGCGCATCCATCCATCGAAAGATATCGAAATCGGACGGCACCGCGCACCCCCTTTCGGGCCGCAGGGCGGCCAGAGACCGACACTATGTTCGTTCAGGACCATGATGTGAAGCGTGACCAATGCTGCCGGCGCCGGCGCCGGCGCGGGACCGACGTTGAGAACGACATCGTCCGCGACATGATCGAGAGAATCCAGACGACGCCGGACGTGCTTTCAACCCGCATCGCACCGCGGCGCACTGGGCCCTCCATGCGGCTCCCGAGGCGGCATGGAGGATCGGGCCAGTCATTCAGGCGCGATGCTTGGCCATGAAGTTGGCCGCCGACCGGATCCAGGCTCCGTCCATTTCGGCTGCGGCGTAGTGCGTGTCGAAATGGTCTGCGCCGTCTATCGGGAATGCCTCGGCATGGCCCCCTGCCTTGCCGAGCGCATCGACCATCGCGGTCGACTGGTCCGGGATTGGCGGCAAGTCATTGCCGCCCCAGGTGATATGGAACGGCGGCGCGGTCCGCAAGTCATGCTCCAGGGGACTCGCCTTGACGTAGGTTTCCGGATCCGCCCCTTCCGGGAAAAGCAGCGTACCTGGAGGCATTGCGGGCTCCATGCGGAAAAGGCCGGAGATCGGGAGGCAACCGGCCACTGCCGGCAGCGTGTCCAGACCGAGCGCCTCCGAACGGAGGGCCGCCATCGTCGCGTAATAGCCACCCGACGAATGTCCGCTGAGGAAGATCGCGTCGGATCGACCACCGAACCGGTCGAGATTGTCGGCAACCCACCGCAAGGCCGACGCGCAATCTTCGAGACCGGCGGGAAACGGCTCCGGAATCAGGCGGTGACCGCCGGTGACCAGAGTGATGCCACGTTGATTGAGCGGAGGCGCCATCATCGCGATCCATTCCTTGTAGCCGTGCGAGAAGCGGCCCCCGTGGAAGGCCAGCAGGACCTCCCCGTTCGGGTCCGCCGCCGGATAGACGATGAGGCGCTGCAGGTCATGGGGGCCGTAGCTGAATTCCTGGCCTTCGATTCCGGCGCCCAACTCGAGGCAGCGCTGGTGATACGCTGCGGCCGGCGGCGAAAAGGCAGGGCGCTCCTTGTAATCGAGGAATTTGATCGTATTCGTCATAGGTTTAGCTCGCAACAATGGGTGCACGACGATATTTTCATGGAATTATGTCGAGAGTGATCCGCTCATCGAGGACCGAAACGCGACTATCACAGTCCGACATACCCCGACAACAATCCGATCCGCGGCGCCCCATCTGGAGAAGCGCACGGCGAATTTGCCTCGCGAAACAAGATGCCGAACATAGGAATGACGCCGAGGCGGGATTTTTTTAGCGACCGGTCAGGTCGGAACCCTCCAGACCGAGCCCGCTCGCACCCAGCGCAGCGTTTGGCGTCAATCAAGTTGACATATTTCGTTCAACTTTTTAGCCTCCCATAGAGCATGAATCGAGCCGCGGTTTCTTGAGGAGATTGACATGGCCAGCTTGGCTATTCAGCCTGCCATTGGGCTTCCCACGACCGCTCACAAGCCCCATCCGTTGCTGGATAAGAAGCAGGTTGGCAGCATCCGCCACATCGGCAATTTGGCGCGGCAGCTTAAGAATGATTGGTCCTCCATGGAAGGGCCGACCGATCTGAAGCAGGATTTCGCCGCCTTCCAGTTCCAGCTCGCCTATATGTCCTATGCGCTCGCGCTGGCGCACTTTCATCGCCTTCCTGCGGCGCCAGGGGTCTTCAAGAATACCTATGAGCGGCTTATCGAGAAAATGCTGCTGCCGGAAGTCTGGTACATGTGGCGTGACGTCAGCCGAGGTGGCGGTCTGTTTAACCATGAAGCTGGCATCACCGACGGCTGGGTCGATCCCATCGTCAAAGACAACATAATGTACAGCGCTTATGTGCAATCAATGGCGCTCCTATACAATGTCCTGTTCGATGACGATCGCTATGCGCAGCCCGGCGCGCTGACCCTCAAACAGGCGACCCCCATGTGGTATCCCATGGAGGGGTATACGTTCGTGTACGACCAAAATTCCGTCAACGAACGCGTATATTGGAACATGGTCGAGAGCGGCTATCTCGGTGTCGCGTGCGAACCGCATTGCGTCTTCCTCGCGTGCAATCAGCCGGCCATTCTTGGTTTCCGGTTCCACGATATGCTCACCGGCGGGGCGACAGCCGACGAAGTCACGGAAGGATTCACGAAGGCGTGGGCGGAATTTGGTGGCTTTCTGGATGAAACGGGCAGTTTTCAGACGGTCATCCAAACCCATCTAGACAATAAAGTGACTGCGGGCATGGATACATGGTCGGATGGGTGGACCGGCTGCCTCATGCACGCCTGGAATCCTGATTTCGTGAAGGAAAATTATGAGCGGCAGCGCGATCGATGGATGGTGCGCCGGCAGGATGGACTGCTCTCCATCAATCTGCCTGAGCATCTTGCGCATCCTGATCTGACGGCGGGCCCTTTGTGCGGCATGGGATGGCTCGCCATGCTTGCTTCGGAGGTGGGCGACGCCGAAACGGTGGAGGGCCTGCTTGCTTATGCGGATCAGTATATGGAGCCGGAATGGTTGCGGGGCGGGTATCGTTATCCTCGCAACGATCACGAATATGATGACGAAGGCAATCTCGTCATCATGAACCCGGCTCAGAGCAATGCGTTCTTTCCATACGCGCGTCTGAACGTCCCCGATGGCCTGCATCTTCTCTATTCCAGGCCTTGGAGCCGCGGGCATTTTGCCGAACCTGCACTGACCGAGGTCGATTTCTCGATTGACATCTATCGCGCTGTTTATGACCGCGATGCGGATGTCCTTCTTTTCGATGCCGTCTTGTCGGATGGTCAGATGAAAAAGAGCGGCGAGATTTTCGTAGCTCGTGTTCTGGGGCGCAGCGACTGGACTCTTTGTCGCGACGATACGGTCATCGCTCGGGGAAGCAAGGATGGGATGGTCGGCGAGGTCGGAGAACGCGGCTCTGTCCATGGGGAAGCCGACGGACTTCGCCTCCGCATTGAGCATACTGACCTGGTCCCTTACAAGATCATCTGGTCGTAATATCAGCAAAGGTTACATTCGCCGGGCTGATGTATCGGGCGAATGTCTTGCACGTAATGAATTGCGGCTCGCGACCTGAGGTCCGGATAGGCGCGAGGGCGCTCGTGGAGATGACGTGAAAATCAGACTCGAAGACAAAGTCGTCCTCATCACCGGTACCGGCGGTGGTCAAGGGAGAGCGGCGGCCTTGCTGTTCGCGGCGGCAGGCGCCCGCGTGATTGGATGCGATCTCAAGATTGAGGGGAATGAGGAGACCGCAAACCTCGTCGCCGCCGCTGGCGGCTCCTTTAGTGGCGAAGCGCCGATCGACCTGGGCGATCGCCAGCAGGCACGGGACTGGGTCGCCCGCGCGGCAGCGCTTCATGGGCGGATCGACATCCTCTACAACAATGCCTCTGCGGTGAAGGCGGCGCCGTTCGAAGACGAGACCGACGAGGACTGGGACTTCACCATGCGAAACGAGCTCGATCTCGTCATCACGGTGACGCGAGCGGCCTGGCCCCATCTTAGGAAGCGCGGTGGCGTGGTCATCACGACGGCCTCTGCTGCCGCGATCCAGCCGATCGTGGGAGTTCCCGCTGCCGCCCATGGGGCGGCCAAGGCGGCGGTGATCGCGCTGACTCGGCAACTTGCGGCGGAGGGGGCATCGCATGGGATCCGCTGCGTTTCGATCAGCCCCGGTTACATTCAAAGCCCCGGCGCTGAGGCAACTGGCGAATTTCTCAAGGAACTTTGCCTGAGAAGGAACTTCGTCGGGCGTCTTGGTCAGCCAGAAGATGTCGCTTCCGCCGCGCTGTTCCTGGCCAGCGATCACGCCAACTACATCACGGGCGCCGACCTGATCATCGACGGCGGCTTCACGCTTGGCTGAGCGACCCATGGAACAAGAGCGAGCTTCCGTTTCTGACGTGGGTCAGGGCCTTCGCACCTGCAGCGGCAGATGATGAACAGTCGAAAGTCGACCGTGAAGAATCTGGAAGCCATTGATCTGCGGAGAGTTTCGCAGATTTGGGAGTAATCGATTCTGCAGGGAGTGTGCCGGCGGCTTCTGCAAAATCGTTTGAGGAGTGAGGCGGCGATTGCAGGCTGGTGATGTCGAAGTCACCAACTCCAAGGAGCCCTGCCATGACCAAGGATCAAGTTAAGCCTGCCGTTGTCGCCGCTAAAGAGCTTCTGAACCAGGACCGGGACGGGCTGCGCGAGATTGTCCGCAGCGTGATGCAGGCGATGTTGGAAGCCGAGATGGACCAGGTGCTGGACGAAAGGCAGGTCGGCTGGTGTCGGTGAGGATCTTAGGCGGTCGCTCGCGACAAGTCTCGCGTTGTCTGTGATGACGGAATATGTTTAAATTGGATGGAGAGTCGCTTCCCCGTGAAGCGTTGAAGCCGAACCGGAGAACTGATGTGGCCACCCAAGCGTTGAACAGGACGGAGTTCGTCTCGCCGATCGACGAGCAAAAATCTCCAAGACTGGACGAGAAGCAGATCGGTAGTCTGCGTCACATCGGCAATCTGGCCAGGCAGCTGCCTAACGACTGGGCTCATATGATGGGGCCTAGCTATCTCGGCGGCGACTTTGCGGCGTTTCGATATCAGCTCGCCTTCATGGCCTATGCGCTGGGCCTCGCACATTTTCATCGTCTGCCCGCCGCTCCGGGCGTTTTCAAGCAGACTTTTGAAAAGCTCATTGAAAAGATGATGATTCCGGAAGTGTGGTATTACTGGCGTGACGTGAGCGTTGGCGGCGGTATCTTCAATCACGAAGCGGGCCTGGCCGAGCCGCAGACCGATCCGATTGCCAAAGATAATATCATGTACAGTGCCTACCTGCAGTCGATGTCGCTGATGTACAACGTTCTGTTCGCCGACGATCGCTATGCGCAGCCCGGGGCGTTGACGCTGAAATTCAACCCTTTGTTCTATCATCCGATAGAAGGCTACAATTTCGAATATGATCAGAATTCGATCAACGAGCGTGTGTACTGGAACATGGTCGAAAGCGGCTATCTGGGTGTCGCGTGCGAGCCGCATTGTGTGTTCCTCGCCTGCAATCAGCCGGCGATCCTGGGTTTTCGGTTCCATGACGTGCTCAACGGCGGAGCGATCGCAGAGGAGGTGACCGAGGGCTTCCTGCGCGCCTGGGACGAATTCGGCGGACTGCTGGACGATCGGGGCAATTACAAGTCGCTCATGCTTACCCACAAGCAGCAGATCATCCCTGGCCTGGATGCCTGGTCCGATGGCTGGACCGGGCTTTTGATGAACGCGTGGCGACCGGAATTCGTCAAGGAACATTATAAGAATCAGGTCGAGCGCTGGCTCGTCCGCCGGCAGGACGGCCTGATGACCATCGAGCTGCCGCCGGAGCGCGTGCATCCGGACATCAGCCCCGGGCACGCGTGCGGCATGGGCTGGCTTGCCGCTTGGGCGTCTGAAATGGGTGATCGTGAAACGGTCGAGGGCCTGCTTGCCTATGCGGACACGCACATGGCGCCCGAATGGAACCGGGGCGGATACATGTATCCGCGCAAGGACCAGGAATATGACGCCGAAGGAAATCTGGTGGTCATGAATCCGTTCCAAAGCAACGCGCTGTTCCCCTATGCTCGCCTGAACGTCCCTAACGGAATGCACCTTCTCTATTCGCAACCCTGGGGCGCGGCGCACTTCGACGAGCCCGCGCTGACGGAGGTCGACTTCTCGATCGATCTGCTGCGCGCCTGCTACGACGATACGACGGGCACGCTCCTATTCGATCCGGCGTTGTCGGCGAACAAGAAGCCAGCCGACATCGTGATCTCGCGGGTATTCGATCGTGGCGACTGGACGCTGTCGCGCGATGGCGACGTTCTTGCCCGAGGGAGTTCCCCGGGCATTCTCGAAAGGCAAAGCGGATTGATTTCTCAAGACGCGGACCGCCTTCGCCTTACCATCGATCATCATCACCCGATGGCCTACAGGATAGTCTGGGCGCGGTAGATCCGCGGCAAGCTATTGAGCGGGCCAGGACGAACTC
Source organism: Allosphingosinicella sp. (assembly GCA_035248285.1). GTDB lineage: Bacteria > Pseudomonadota > Alphaproteobacteria > Sphingomonadales > Sphingomonadaceae > Allosphingosinicella. Next base: position 33,799 of record DATFHP010000022.1, read on the forward strand.
ATTTCCGGCCGGACGCGCAGGCCATCGCGGAATTGACGTTGGCGACTGGAGATTTATGATGATAGCAGCAAAGACGGCGGCAAGGTGACATACTTTGTTTAATTGGGGTGCTTGGTGATATCTTCTTTCAAGACAGTTCCTAAAACACGCGCCGAGATCGGAGAGCGGCGACGAGAGAATATGTATGCTCGTCTGATGTCGGCCGGCGCACGAGTCCTGGCTAATCTCGGCCAGGAGAAATCAACTATTGACGATTTCGTAAAAGAAGCCAAGGTTTCGAGAGGGACCTTCTATAACTATTTCTCTAGTCGAGATGAGTTATTGGAGGCCCTTTGGGCGTGCTACGGGCACGACCCCTTTCAGCAGATTCAGAGGCGTTGCCGCGCTCTCGACGACCCTGCCGAGCGCCTTGCGGTTTTCACCCGGCTAGCCCTCCATGGTGCCAAGCGCGAGCCCACGTGGGGATGGCTGGTCGTCGCATTGTCGGCAGATAGATCGACCGTGAACGAGGATTTGAGGTCGTATCCGCTTCCCGACTTGCGGGCCGGAGAGGCGGCTGGCGTGTTCCATTTCGACAATCTCTTATGCGCCGGCGATGCCGTCGTCGGCATGGTCCGCTCAGGCCTGCACGCGCTGCTTACGGAGCAGCGGCGGGAGGACTATCCGGAGCTGCTGTGCAAGATGGTTCTGATCTCGTTGGGGGTGAGCCGATCGAAGGCGCATCATCTCAGCCATGCGGCGTTGCCGGAGATGGGTCCGGATGATATCGATTCTGGGCAAACGCTTTCTATCGGTGACGCCTTTTCTTGGAGGCGCGCCACGGGGTAGATAGTCGGGAGCCAGCGCGCTCGGCTGACGGATGGATCGCACGGGGGTAGGCTGATTGCCGGTTCAACAGGACAGCTCGTAAGTCGCCGGGCATATCCCGAAGTGCCTGCTTACCTCCACGCGCCGAAACGCCGGCGATATCTTCCTCAAGGGGGCGATCGACCGCGAGACTCGGTGCTCGTGGTGTCGACTGCCTTGACGAAAGCGACCTGGAAGGCGCGGCTGCCCACCAGGACGCCGCGCAAAGCAGCATTTGCCGATTTGGCCTCACGCATCGCAATCGGCTTTCGAGACATTCGCACGACTGCTCAGAGCTTCGGCGGCTTCGATTGAGATTTCCGGCCCGATTTCATCGGCCGCCCGTTCACCGAGCAGGTAAGCGCGAGTTATCAAGTTGACATTATTCGTCCATTCATTAAGCTGTTTACGATCGTCGGCATTTCCGCACTAGATCAAAAGTCTTGCGCGGCCAGGTTTGCGCAAGTGCTTGTTCGAAGGCGGCGGGATTCTGGGCAATGAGCAATGTAATTGAAGGTTAATAGTCTAAACGCTTTCATAGAAATAGACAAAACAAATTTTTGATTGTCTTATTACGATTATAGTTTAAGTTTAAAACTCTATAAATAATTGGGAGGACTATATGAATCCGCTAAGGAGGACTCTTCTTGCTGGAGCTGGGCTTCTGTCCGGTTCGATTGGCGTTGCCCCGGCACTCGCGCAAGTGGCACCTGCCGCTGCCAATAGCGGCAACGAAAGCGAAATTGTCGTCACGGCGCAAAAGCGATCCGAGCGTCTAATAGATGTTCCGATTTCCATCACCGCTGCCAGCGGTGAGGAACTCGCGAGCCGCGGTGTCAAATCGGTGGCTGATCTTTCGAAGATCGCGCCAGGCTTTACTTACCAGCCGAGCGCCTATGACACGCCGGTGTACACGATCCGCGGCGTCGGGTTCCTCGAGAACTCGATCGCAGTCGCGCCGACGGTCACGGTGTATGTCGATCAGGTGCCGCTGCCATATTCCGCCATGACGATTGGCGCATCCCTCGATCTAGAGCGCGTCGAGGTGCTGAAGGGCCCGCAAGGCACGCTGTTCGGCCAGAACTCGACCGGCGGTGCGATCAACTATATCGCGGCAAAGCCCACGAGGGAGCCGCACGCGGGTCTTGATTTGGGATACGGCCGCTTCAACACGTTCGAAGCGAACGGTTACGTCAGCGGCCCACTGGGTCATACGGTTGCGGCCCGCCTGTCGGTCCGGACGGAGCAGGGTGGTGATTGGCAGAAGAGTCAGACGCGCCACGACAGTGCGGGCCAGCGGGATTTCCTCGCCGGACGTCTGCTCCTCGACTGGACACCCAGCGATGATCTACGCTTCGAGCTCAATCTGAACGGATGGCGCGACAAGGGCGACATTCCTGCCCTACAGTTCGTTTCCTTTGCTCCTACCAATCCGGCTACGCCATTTTTGGCGGCGTTCGCCGAACTGATCAACATGGTGCCCGCGCCCAACAATGCGCGTGTTGCCGACTGGAACGCTGGTTTCAGCCTCGCGCGCGACGATTCCTTTTATCAGGCTTCGCTTCGTGCCGACTGGGATGTTGCCGGGCTCACTGCGACGTCGATCACCGCTTATGCCAAACTCAAGCGCGACGGATCGGGCACGGATAGCGATGGCACGGCGTTTCCGAACTTCAGTCTGACCAGTTTCGCCTCGATCGAGTCGTTCACGCAGGAACTGCGGATCGGCGACCAAAGTGGCGTGCGGCCCTTCAAGTGGCTGCTCGGTGCCAATTATCAGCATGACAAGTCGAGCGACTCGCCATTCGTTCAGGGCAGATCGACGAACACGTTCCCCATTTTTGAAACGACTGTCGGGCAGAATAACCAGACTCATCGATCGATCGGTGTGTTCGGGAGCGTGGATTACGAGATTGTCCCCAGGCTGACGCTTCAGGGATCAATTCGTTATACCGATTACAAGATCAGGTCTGCAGGCTGTCTCCGCGATACTGGCGACGGCGGCCTTGCGGCGTTCGGAAACCTGCTGTTGGGTCCGGGTGCGTTTTCTCCGGGCGATTGCATCGTCATCGACACCACGACCTTTACCCCTGCCGGTGTCATCGAGGATGAACTGAAGCAGGACAATGTTTCCTGGCGCGCCAGCATAAGCTGGAAGCCGAACGATGACGCGCTACTCTACGCCAACGTCACTCGGGGCTACAAGGCTGGAAGCTACACCACCAACGCGGCGCTGTTTTCGGACCAGTTCAAGCCGGACACCCAGGAATCGATCCTAGCTTACGAGGCAGGACTAAAGGCCAGCCTCATGGATCGGACCCTGCAATTTGCGGGAGCAGTTTTTTATTACGATTATGATGACAAGCAGCTTCTAGGATACAAGGATTTCGGCCCGTTAGGCAACCTTCCTGCACTCGTGAGCATTCCCAAATCTAGCGTGCAAGGCGCGGAGCTCTCGATCACATGGCGTCCGGTGGAGCGCCTTCGTCTCACCGGCGGTGGAACCTACATCAAGAGCAAAGTGAAGAGCAGCTTCACCACCAATGATCCCTTCGCCCATCTCGTCGATGTCAAGGGTGAGGCTTTTCCAAACACTCCGAAATGGCAGTTGACGGGTGATGTCCAATACGATGTGCCGCTGTGGTCCGGGGGTACGGGCTTCATTGGGGCGAGCGTCCAATATCGCTCCTCGAGTGTCGCAGCATTTGGAGGATCGCCTCAGTTCGTGCTACCGGAGTACGCGCTCGTTGATCTTCGTGCTGGCCTCGAGACACACGATGGGGCCTGGCGTCTGGAGATATATGGCCGAAACATCACCAACAAATTCTATCTCCTGACCGTTCAGCACCTTACCGATACCGTGGTCCGTCAAGTGGGAATGCCTGTAACGTACGGAGCAAGGGTCTCTTTCCGGTTCTGATCGGATTTGGATTTCGCTTCAAGGACATGGTGATGGCGCCGGGCAGCATGCCGACTGTTCGGCGCTGCCCGCCATCGTTCGCTCGTGATTGTCCGCGCAACGGCAGCCCTGGCCGCGCTCGAAGGCTCCCCGTGCAAAGCGAAGCGGCGCAATGCTTGTGGCGAAGGGGATTTTGATGACGGTTTTCACAACAGGCCTGGGTCCGGTCGAAGGGGTCGCCCAAGGCGACTGCATCCGGGTTTCCCGCCTCCGCTATGCCAAGCCCCCGGTTGGCTCGCGCCGCTTCGCCATGCCCGAACCCGTCGGACCCTGGAGCGAATCTCCAGCTTGGCCGGGGCCGGCCGTCGCCCCGCCACAGCTGCCGTCGCGGCTGGCTCGAGTGATCGGGGACTACGGATTCGAGCAGTCGGAGGACTGCCTCCATCTCGATATCTGGATTCCGCGCGAGTCGACCGGGCCGTTGCCGGTCCTGGTCTTCCTTCACGGGGGCGCGTTCCAAACCGGCGGCGGTTCGCTTGAATGTTATGACGGCGCAGTCTTGGCCGCGCGCGAAAGGATGATCGTCGTAAATGTCAGTTTCCGCTTGGGATTGCTCGGATTTATGTCGATCGAGGGGTTCGCCCCGCCCAACCTCGGCCTGCACGACCAGATTGCGGCTTTGCGCTTTATCCGCGCGGAGATCGCGGCATTCGGCGGGGATCCCTGGAACATCACCCTGAGCGGGCAATCGGCAGGCGCCTTTTCGGTCGCGGTCCTGATGATGCATCCCGAAGGGCGTTCCTTGTTTGCCCGAGCCATTCAGTTCAGCGGGATGTTCGGCAGCGGTACCCGAAACGACGCGCAGGCGCGTGCGCTCGAGGCAAGCTTTCTTGCCAGGCTCGACCTTGATCGCAACAAGCTGGAAAATCTTCGAGAGTGCGACATCTCGAAATTGCTGGAAGTGCAAGCTGCACTGACGATGGAGACGCTGCGGTCATCACCGCCCGACCAGGTGGCGTTGCCGTTCCTTCCCTTTGCTGACGGCGACATCGTGCCGGAATCCCCGATGGCCAAGTTCGAGAGCGGGGTGAGCGCCTGGTGCCCGCTCATGATAGGGGCCACACGCGAGGAATATGCCGCCTTCTGGTTCGATAGCGGGCCGCTCGCGCAGGCCGCGGGTGAATTGCTCGAAAAGCGTTTCGCGGAAGCCTTTCCGGATTCTCCCGAAGCGGCGCTCGCGCGCGCTCGGGCGTGCCGGTCGCCCCGCTCCGATCTTGCCGTTTTGATCGACTTCCACACCCAGACGCGGATGGTTGAGCCCGCATTCCGCGCGGCCGCGGCTCAGGCGCAAGCCGGCGGTACGGCATATGCCTACCGTTTCGATTGGCAATCGCCGAACCCGGAGATCGGCGCTTGCCACTGCATTGAACTGCCTTTCCTTTTCGGCAATTTGGACATTTGGCAGGACGCTCCGATGATCGCCGGGGCCCGGCGCGAGGAACTGGAGGGCATTTGCGACAGCGTCCAGGGCGCGGTAGGCTCGTTCGTACGGACCGGCGATCCGTCCCCCGGGCTCGGATTCGAGTGGCCCGCCTATGGCATCGAGGGGCCGGTCCTCTACGTGGATCGCCTGTCGCACTGCGGGCCGAGCGCAACATATCCCTCGTAAGCCGGGTTTGACGGGCTGATTGCGCGGCCGAACACCCGCGCCGATACGGAGCCGATCAAGCGTGCCAAGGACCCTCATGGATCTTCGCGCAGCAGGGTTTCGAAGTCTCTCCCGCCGTAGAAGATGCCGATGACCACCACATCGCGTTGCTCGGCCACGAAGGCAAGGCACACAAATCTTATGAGCTCGGCTGCAAGGTCTCGATCGCCACCACCAACCGGTGCTGCAAGGGCGGACAGTTCGTGCGCCACGCCAAGGCCCTGCCGGGCAACCCTTACGATGGCCACACCCTCGCCGAGGCGATCGAGGAAACCCAGGCGCTCACCGGCCGGGAGATCGAGCGCGTCTATGTCGACAAAGGCTATCGCGGTGACAGTGCGCCAAAGCCGCGCACGGTCTTCCTCTCAGGCCAGAGGTGTGGCGTCTACGGCGTCATCAAGCGCGAACTCAGGCGCCGATCCGCGATCGAACCGGTGATCGGCCACATGAAGACCGACGGCCATCTCGGCCGCAACTTCCTCAAAGGCTATCAGGGCGACCAGGCCAACGCCGTCCTCACCGCTGTCGGCTACAACTTCCGCCTCATCCTGGCATGGCTCAAACTTCTGCTGCGCCTGATCCTGACCGTCATCGCAAAGAGCCAAAATTCACCGCGCCGCCTCCAGGCCACTTCTTAACGGCCGACTCGAAATCAGGCTGAACGACAAAATAGTTCTCGTCACCCGCACAGCGGCCTTGACGCTCAGCCTGTCGGAGATCCTTCCGGAAGGATCGCCGACAGCCGATCAACTACTTTGTCGGCACTGACGCTATCCGCGAAATGCGTTACCAGCTTGCCGTCCGGGCCGATGAGGTAAGTCAAGGCGCTGTGAGGCATGTCATATCCTTCCGGGTCGTCCGGATCGGCACGACGCGCCGCGAAAACGCGAAACGCCGCCCGCGCCTCGTCGATAGCGGCCTTGTCTCCCGTTAGGCCGGTGAAGCGGGGATAGGCGCCCCGGAGAAAGGTACGCATCACCTCAGGCGTGTCCCGTTCCGGATCCACGCTGATGTAAAGTGGCGCAAGCCAGGCCGCGCGCGGGCCTAGCCGGTCGATCACCTCGGAGAGACGGTGCAACGCCCGGGGGCAGACGACCTTGCAGTGCGTGAAGCCGAAGAAGACGAGGGGATATCGCCCCTCAAAATCCGCCAACCGCCTCCTTTGTCCCTGATCGTCAATCAGAGCAAAATCGAGATCACTAGGTCGTCCACCAGGCGCAGCTGTAGCCATCTCACCTCTCTGCCTCTAATCAATCTACAATATTGGCGACCGTGGAGCCTTGGCCGTAACAGGCGGCGATCTTGCGCTTATTTCCGTCAAGTTTCCATACGATAATGGTAACATTCCACGCGGGTCCACTCGTTTCGACGATGTGACGTGTGCCGCCGATGTCATCGCGGGGGGCCGTGCGTTCGGCTCTCCGGTCCCTCCTCGAGGAACGGCGCGGGGAGCTCTACCGCGACGCGGTTTGCAAGATGATTCTGCTCTCGCTCGGCGGGAGCAGCCCCAATGTCCATCGGATCGGCCACGCGCCTCTCACTCTCTAGTCACGATGCGCGAATTCGGAATTCCGCGTCGTGCGGTAGGTCGTGTTGCTGCATCGCCACTTGCGAACTCGGTGCCCCGCATTGAGCAACACGTCCGGCGGACGTGGCGACCTGCATCAATGGTACTCGCTTTTCGCGCGATGCTCTAAATGTGTAGTCCCGGACTCTGACGGGGCATCATGGATTCTGAATCTAAAATCCGATATCGTCAGGGTCGTACACGCGATAGGCGATGACGGTCTGCGTACGTTCTACATTGTCCCAATTCTCTTGGAGAACCGCCTCCAGCACATCTGCTTCGAAATCGACATCGCGATCATAACGGATCTGCACCATGAGATCCCAGTCACCGCTGACCGAATATATTTCCTCAACTTGCGCCAAGCTCTTCTTTGCCAGAGCAAGCCCAACTTCATTGGTCTTTCCGGGCTTGCAGCGGATCGATACGAAAAAGATCATCGAACGTCCCTCACCAACATCAAGTCTCCGCGCCCCGTTCGCAAGATAGGAGTGAGGATACCACGATTGAAACTAGGGCAGGATGCGGAAAAGTGGGAACCGATTTTCCGCGAAAAATCCTGCGCCGACAAATATTTCTAAAGCGGGATGCGCTTCAATCCAAGCGCATCCCGCTTTAGAACGGCCAGACATGCGATGCGTAGCTACTTCTGGGAGTTGTGCAAGAGCTGCGGTCCAGTTGAAGCGGCATTGTTCTCGTTGGCATCGGGTTCGGATCCGACACGCGCCTGCCGCCAACCCGACAGCATCTCCTGAACTTCCCGCGATCACCACGCAGCGTTAGCCAAACGACCTAAAAGGCCGGAATATCGGTGATCGCCCTACCGAGTATGAGCGCATGAACGTCGTGCGTTCCCTCATATGTGTTGACGGTCTCAAGGTTCATCATGTGCCGGATCACCTGGAATTCCTCCGAGATGCCGTTGCCGCCGTGCATGTCCCGCGCTGTCCGCGCGATCTCCAGCGCCTTGCCGACGTTGTTCCGCTTGACGATCGAGACCATTTCCGGCGCGAAGCGTCCCTCGTCCATCAGCCGCCCGATACGCAGCGAGGCCTGCAGGCCAAGCGCGATGTCCGTCACCATATCGGCCAGCTTCTTCTGATAGAGCTGTGTCGCCGCGAGAGGACGATCGAATTGCTTGCGATCGAGCCCGTACTGCCGTGCCGCTGCCAGGCAAAATTCGGCAGCGCCCAATGCCCCCCAGGAGATGCCGTAGCGGGCCCGGTTGAGACATCCGAAAGGACCTTTGAGGCCTTCCACGTGGGGAAGCAGCGCATCCTCGCCCACCTCGACGTCGTCGAGATTGACCATGCCCGTGATCGAGGCGCGCAAGCTCATCTTGCCCTCGATCTTGGGAGCGGACAGCCCCTTGGCGTCCTTTTCGAGCACGAAGCCGCGAATGGCTCCGCCATGCGCCGCCGACTTGGCCCAGATCACGAAAACATCGGCGATCGGCGCGTTCGAGATCCAGGTCTTGGCGCCGTTCAGGCGGTAGCCGCCGTCGGTCTTCACCGCAGTCGTGCGCATGGCTCCTGGATCGGAGCCTGCGTCCGGCTCGGTAAGGCCGAAGCAGCCGATCCATTCGCCTGACGCGAGCCTGGGCAGATAGCGCGACTTCTGCTCCTCCGATCCATAGGCGTGGATCGGGTACATCACCAGACTGGACTGCACGGACATCATCGAACGATAACCCGAATCGACGCGTTCGATCTCGCGCGCGACGAGGCCGTAGGCGACATAGCTCGCGCCCGCCCCGCCATAGACTTCCGGGATGGTCACCCCCAGCAGGCCGAGCGCTCCCATCTCGCGAAAGATATCCGGATCGCTATGCTCCTTGGCATAGGCTTCGATGACGCGGGGCTGCAGCGACCGCTGCGCGTAGTTGCGCGCCGTATCCCGGATCAGCCGCTCATCCTCGGTCAGCTGATCCTCGATCAAAAGAGGATCCGACCAGTCGAACTTTGCCATTTTGCTCATTGCAAGAACCTTGGAATTGGTGCCGCTTACGGTCACGGCACGATCAGTCCGGAACGACGGCAGTCGTTTCAATCTCGATCAGGGCATCGTCTTCCATCAACGCCACGACTTGCACAACGGCCATGGCCGGAAACACGCGGCCCATGACGCTGCGGTAGATCTCACCGATCTGACGGGTGTGGTTGACATATGCCTCCTTGTCCGTGACGTACCAGGTCATCCGGACGACATGCTCGGGCCGCGCCCCGGCCTCGGCCAGCAGCTCGACCAGATTGCGAAGAATCTGCTCGAGCTGACCGGGCAAGTCGTGTCTCTCGATCTTCTCCTCTGCGTTCCAGCCGATCAGGCCGGCGACGTAGATGGTGCGCCCCTTGGTTTCGATCGCGTTCGAATAGCCCTTCGGGCGGGGCCAGCCCGATGGCTGCAGGACCCTCATCTACTTCGCCTCTTTCGCGGCTTCGGCCATCGCGGCGCGGGAGATCACGACTTTCTGGACTTCGCTTGCACCTTCATAGATACGCAGCGCGCGGATTTCGCGGTAAAGCCGCTCCACCATGTTGCCGACGACCACGCCGGCGCCCCCGAACAACTGCACCGCCTTGTCGATCGTCTGCTGGGCGGTCTCGGTCGCGTAGAGCTTGGCCATGGCGGCTTCGCGCGTGATCCGCGGCTGGCCGCTGTCCTTGGCCCAGGCCGCCCGATAGACGAGCAGCGCGCTGGCGTCGTTGCCCAGGGCCATGTCCGCGATCGCGGCCTGTGTGAGCTGGAGATCGGCCAATGACGCACCGAACAGCTGCCGGGAGGCGGCACGCCCCAAAGCCTCGTCTGTCGCACGGCGAGCAAAGCCGAGCGCTGCCGCACCTACGGTCGGACGGAACGTGTCGAGTGTCGCCATCGCCACCTTGAACCCCTGCCCTGGCTCGCCCAGCAGATGATCGTCGGGCACGAAGCAATCGTCGAATCGAATGGTCGACAAAGGGTGTGGCGCCATCACCTCTATGTCCTCGACGACCGAAAAGCCCTCCGTATTCGTGGGGAAGGCGAATGCGGATATACCCCGCGCATCCGGCGCCTCGCCGCTATTTGCGAACAGCGTCAGGACGTCCGCGATGGAGCCGTTGGATATCCAGGTCTTCTCACCCGTGATGCGCCAGCCGCCATCGGTCCGGACCGCCTTCGTCGCCATCGCCGCCACGTCCGATCCTGCAGCGGCTTCGGACAGCGCGAAGCCCGCGATCATTTCGCCGTGGGCGACCTTCGGCAGATACGCCTGCCGTGCCGCCGGCGTCCCGAAGAAATGGATCGCACCGGTGCCCAGCCCCTGCATTGCGAAGACGAAATCCGCCAGACCCGAGTGATAGCCCAGCGTTTCGCGCGTCAGACACAAGGTTCGGACATCCAACCCTGCATTCGCACCGCCATGTTCGGGCGCGACGGCGTGGCGCAGGATCCCGGCATCCCCCATCAAGCGAACCAGCATACGGGCATCCGCGCGAACGTCGTCCGTTTCGAGACGCAAGGCGTCCGCGTTCGCCCGGCACCAGCCGTCCAGCTCAACCAGCTGCTGGCGGTGGCGGCCCTCGAAGAAGGGCCAGTCCATGTAGGTGCGATCGGGCATCTCAGTCGCCTTCGAAGACCGGCTTCTGCTTGGCGACGAAGGCCTCATAAGCCCTGCCGAAATCCCTCGTTTGCATACAGATCGCCTGTGCCTGGGCTTCTGCTTCGATCGCCGTGTCGATCGGCATCGCCCATTCCATGTTAAGCTGGTTCTTCGTCATGGCGTGGGCGAAGGTCGGCCCGGTCGCCAGCGTGACGGCATAGAGGCGCGCCTCCTCGAGAAGGGCCTCGGGCTCGACGATGCGATTGAAGAAGCCCCACCGCTCGCCTTCCTCGGCGGAAAAGGATCGTCCGGAAAACAACAGCTCGCTGGCGCGGCCTTGCCCGATGATGCGGGGCAGGATGGCGCAAGCCCCCATGTCCGCGCCCGCGAGGCCCACGCGCGTGAAGAGGAAGGCGGTCTTCGCGGCTGGCGTCGCGAAGCGTAGGTCCGCCGCCATCGCCATGATGGCTCCGGCTCCGGCGCAGACGCCGTCGACGGCGGCGATGATCGGCTGCGGACAGTTGCGCATCGCCTTGACGAGGTCCCCGGTCATCCGCGTGAAGGCGAGCAGTTCCGGCATGTCCATCCTGGTCAACGGCCCGATGATCTCATGCACGTCGCCGCCCGAGCAGAAGTTGCCGCCGGCACCGGTCACCACCACGGCCTTGACCTCGGGCGCATAGACGAGATTGCGGAAGAGATCCCGCAGCTTGGCATAGGAATCGAAGGTGAGCGGATTTTTCCGGTCCGGACGATTGAGAATTATCGTGCCGACCCGATCGGCGAACGAGACATCGAAGTGCGCCGACGTGTCGTCCTTCGGCAGGAAGGTCGTCATGATATCCCCCTCACATTATTTCGCCGCCGCCGATCACAATAGCCTGTCCGGTCACCGAACCGGCGGCTTCCGAGATCAGCCAATTCACCGCGGCCGATATTTCCTCCGGTTGAATCAGCCTTCCCTGGGGATTGGCCTGGGTGAAGCTCGCCAGGACTTCGGATTCGCTGCGGGCGGTTCTCGCCACGACGTTGGCAACTGCGTCGCGGATCATCTGCGTGTCGACATAGCCCGGGCAGACCGCATTGACCGTGATCGGCGTGTCGGCGAGCTCGAGCGCCAATGCGCGCGTGAGCCCGAGCAGGGCGTGCTTGGTGGCCGTATAGGCGCTGGCGTAGCGATAGCCTTTGAGCGAGGCGGTGCTCGCGATATTGACGATCCGCCCGGCCGCGCGCTGTCGCATTCCGGGAAGCACCGCGCGACACGCGTGAACTCCGCCCAGCACGTTCGTGCGCCATAGCTCGATCCAGAGCGCATCGTCCGACTTCTCGAACGGCGCGGTCTTTGCAATGCCCGCGCAATTCACGAGAATTTCCACCGGGCCTTGCGCCTGCGCGGCCTCGGAGAAAGCCCGCGTCACGCCCGCTTCATCGGCGACGTCGCAGGCGATGGCCGTCGCTGCGCCGAGTTGGCCGCGAGCGGCTTCCAGCCGCTCGGCGTTGCGGCCCATGATCGTGACCCGATGGCCGGCGTCGGCCAGCGCGCGTGCGATGGCCAGGCCGATGCCGCTCCCGCCTCCGGTCACGATCGCATGGGCGTTCAAGCTCATTTGATCGATGCCATCTGGCCCGCGCGAGAGGCGTTGAGCGACAGCTGGAAATATCCGCTCTTGTACTGCTCAGGCACCGGCGCGTGCTTATATTGCTGGGTGGCGGCGGCCTGGATGGTCCAATTGGGACCCATCTGGTGCGGACGGCCCAGGGCGCAAAGATCGGCTCGGCCGGCCGCGATGATCGAATTGACGTGATCGACTTCATAGATGTTGCCGACCGCCATCGTCGCCACGCCGAGCTCATTGCGGATTTTATCGGAGAAGGGAGTCTGGAACATGCGGCCGTAGACAGGCTTTTCCGCCTTCGTCACCTGACCGGAGGACACGTCGATCAGATCGACACCGGCTTCGATGAATGCGCGGCTGATCTCCACCGAATCCTCGGGCGTGATACCCGCATCGGCCACCCAGTCATGGGCCGAGATGCGTACCGACATCGGCCTGTCCTGGGGCCAGACCGCCCGCATCGCCCGAAAGATCTCGATCGGGTAGCGGAGGCGATTTTCCAGGCTTCCTCCATATGCGTCGGTTCGTTTGTTCTGGGTGGGGCTGATGAACCCGGACAGCAGATAGCCGTGACCGCAGTGCAGCTCGACCATGTCGAAGCCAGCCTCTTCAGCCCGGTGCGTCGCTGCGACGAACTGATCGCGGATGTCGTCCATCTGTTCGCGTGTGAGCGGGATCGGCACCTGGTTGTCAGGGGACCACGGCACGTCGGAGGCAGCGACAACCTGCCAGTTACCGCGTTCGAGCGGCTTGTCGATGCCTTCCCATGCGAGGCGCGTTGAACCTTTCGATCCGGAATGGCCCAACTGCAGGCAGATTCGCGCATCGGGCGTACGGTGGACGAAATCGGTGATCCGCCGCCACGCCGCGGTCTGCTCGTCGTTCCACATGCCCGTGCAGCCGGGCGTGATGCGTCCTTCCGGCGATACGCAGGTCATCTCGGTGACGATGATGCCTGCTCCGCCCAGGGCGCGCGCACCATAATGGACGAGGTGGAAATCGTCCGGCACGCCGTCCTTGGCCGAATACATCGCCATCGGCGACATCACGATGCGATTGCGCACCCGCATGCCGCGCAGGCCGAAGGGAAGAAACATGGGCGGGATCGGTTCCTCGACCGGCGCTCCGATGGCATCCTCGGTCAGCTGCCTCTCCAGCGCCGCCAGCCATTTCGGATCGCGCAAGCGAAGGTTCTCGTGGCTCACCCTCTGGCTGCGGGTCAGCAACGTATAGGTGAATTGCATCGGATCCATTTTCAGGTAGCGATCGAGGTGCTCGAACCATTCGGTCGAGTTGCGGGCCGCATTCTGCAGCTTCAGCACCTCGAGCTGACGCTCGTCCTGATATTCCTGAAGCGCGCCGGTGAGGCCGGCGCGATGGGTCGCTTCGGGACGATTGACCACCTCTGCCAGCTTGATCGCGTCCTCGAAAGCAAGCTTCGTGCCCGAGCCGATCGAGAAGTGCGCCGTATGCGCAGCGTCGCCCAATAGAATGACGTTACCATGGTTCCATTTATGGCACATGACGCGCGGGAAACTGATCCAGGCAGATCCACGGATATGCCGCGCATTCGTCATCAGTTCATGACCGCCGAGATATTCGGCAAAGATCTTCTCGCAAAGGCGGCAGGTTTCGTCCTGACTCATCTCCCCGAACCCGGCGCGCTCGAACGTCACCGGGTCGCATTCGACGATGAAGGTGGCAGTATCCCCGTCGAACTGGTAGGCGTGCGCCCAGATCCAGCCATATTCCGTATTGACGAAGATGAAGTTGAAAGCATCGAAATGCTGATGCGTTCCAAGCCAGACGAACTTGTTGCGCTTGACGTCGACATCAGTCTCGAAACGCTCATTATAGGTGCCGCGTAACTTGCTGTTCACGCCATCTGCAGCGACGATAAGATCGTTCCCGGCAAGAAAATCGCTGTCCGGCTCGACCTCCACCTCGAATTCCAGTTTCACTCCAAGCTCACGGGCACGGTCCTGGAGGATCTTGAGCAACCGCTTGCGGCCGATGCCGATGAAGCCATGGCCGCCAGAACGAGTCGTAACGCGACGCGCGCCATCGTCCAGGTGAACCTCGATATCGTCCCAATGGGCAAGCTCGTCGCGCATCGTCTGCGCGCTGACCGGATCGTTCGCGGTCAGGTTCTCCATGGTCTGGTCGGAGAAGACGACGCCCCAGCCGAACGTGTCGCCGGGCCGATTGCGCTCATAGACAATGATGTCGTGCGAGGGGTTCCGCAACTTCATCGACAAGGCGAAATAGAGCCCCGCCGGTCCACCCCCCACACATGCCACCTTCATAGAACGACATCCCGACAGCTGTTGGCGGAACTTAGGCTGCGCATGGCAATATTTCAAGCATAAAACATTCCGCCGCGCGCGCGCCTCGATACGTCAGCGGGTGAAGTTCCGATCCTGGGCGGCCAGCTCCTCGAGCAAGGCAGCAGGCCGGAAATCGTCACCATAGGCAGCCTCCAGCTTGCGCAACTCGGCGACCACGGTGGCCAGCCCGAGTTCGTCGGCCCAGAACATCGGCCCGCCCCGATGGCTCGGCCAATTGTACCCGAGAAGCGCGGCAACATCGATGTCGGAGGCGCGCAACGCGATTCCTTCCTCGATCAGCTTGGCGCCTTCGTTCACCACCGGCAGGAGCAAACGCAAAAGGATGTCGCGCTCGCTGGGCATGGCGTTGCGCTTGATTCCGCGAAACGCCGCATAATCGGCAATCACGCCCTGCGCTATCGGCGAAGGATTCGGGCGGCGATTCTCGTCGTAGTCGTAGAAGCCGGCGCCCGATTTCTGGCCGAGTCTGCCGAGCGCCACCAGGTCGCCGCGCAAGGTCCGTTCGCTGTTCTCGCGTCCCAGTACATCCAGTCCGACCAGGTCGGCCATCTGGAAGTGGCCGATGGCAAAGCCATAATCGGTGAGAATTTCGTCGATCTGCCAGGGCGTGGGGCCCTCGAGAACAAGCGCTTCGGCTTGCAGCCGGCGCTTCGACATGATCCGGTTCGCGACGAAGCCGGGGCAGACACGGCTGAGGACGGGAATCTTGCCGATCTTCCTGGCCAGCTGAAACGCAGCGGCGACGACCGGCCTGGACGTGCGTTCACCGCGCACGACTTCAAGCAGGCGCATCACGTTGGCGGGGGAGAAGAAATGAAGCCCGACCACATGCTCCGGCCGGCCGGTCGCCGAGGCGATCGCATCCAAATCGAGATAGCTGGTATTGGAGGCCAGGATGGCGCCCGGCCTGGCGACGGCATCGAGCTCATGGAAGATTGCGATCTTGAGCGCCATTTCCTCGAACACGGCTTCGATCACCAGATCGGCATCGCGCAATGCCGCGAGCGCAAATGCCGGCGTGACCATCCCCATCCGCTGCGCGGCCTGCTCCGCCGTCAGCCTCCCTTTCGCGACGCCTGCCTCGTAACTCCGACGAATGAGGCCGACGCCGCGATCAAGGGCGGACTGGTCCCGTTCGACAAGGGTCACCGGAATCCCGGCATCCAGGAAATTCATGGCGATGCCGCCGCCCATCGTCCCCGCACCGATCACCCCCACCGTGCGCACCGGATCGACAGCGGCATTCGTGTCGACATCCGGGATCTTGGCGGTGCCGCGTTCGGAGAAGAAGGCGTAGCGTTGCGCCCGGCTTTCGGCCGACGCCTCGAGCGCGCTGAAAAGCGCGCGCTCGCGCGCAAGGCCTGCGTCGAACGGCAGCGTCACGGCGGCTTCGACCGCGCGGACAATATGGTCGGCCGCGCGCGAGCCGCGGAACAGACGCGCATTCCCTTCGCGGAAGGCGGTGAAGATCTCCTGGCGTCCGCGCGCCGAACCGATCCGATCTTCACGATCACGCGCGGGCACGATCGTCGTGCCGTCGGCCAGAATTTTCCGCGCGAACGATATCGCGTCCTTCTCGAGGCCTTTCTCTTCGGCCATTCGATCGATCAGTCCTAGTGCCAGCGCCTCGGACGCGGGGATGGATCGTCCGCTGGTGATCAGGTCGAGCGCGCTCTCAACGCCGACCAGGCGCGGCAGACGCTGTGTGCCCCCGGCGCCGGGCAGGAGTCCCAGCTTGATCTCGGGAAAACCGAGTCTGGCGGAAGGAATGGCGATTCTGAGATCGCAGGCCAGCGCAAGCTCCAACCCGCCGCCCAGGGCATTTCCGTGAATGGCCGCCAAAGTGAGCTTTGCGCATTTCTCGATCGCTTCGAAGAGCGCGCCCAGCGTCGGCGGCAATCGCGGCTTGCCGAACTCGGAAACATCGGCCCCCGCGAAGAAGGTGCGGCCTTCGCAGATCAGCACGATCGCACCGATTTCCGGATCGCCGCAGACCCTGCCGAACGCCTCGGCCAGTTGCTCCCGCACCTGGTGTCCGAGCGCATTCACCGGCGGCGAATCGACGCTGACGATAGCGACCTGCCCATCCTTCGCGAGCGAAACGACGTTGTGCATCGGCAATCTCATCTCGGATCCGAAATCTCAGCGACCTGTTGCCACGTCGCCGTTGGGGATGGTCGGAAGCCTGTCGCCATTGCGGCCGATCGGAGCAGGGACGGCATCGCCAATCGGGGCCTCGATCATGCCGGAATCCTCAGATCGGAAAACCACGGCCTGTGGAGCAGCGCCCCATGTCTTTCAAGCATGAAATGTTTGCCACGTCCTATGATCTTCGATAGCCTGCGGGCCTCGCGGCCCTGGGTGGCGCCAGCCTGATGGGTAATGTCGAGAAGCGTGGAAGCTGGATGGAGGGCGGGCAAAGACATGATGCGGGAAAAGCATGAGGGCGCACCGCGGGGGCCGATGGACCTGCGCGTGTGGCTACGGTTGCTGAGCTGCGCGATGCGCATCGAGAAGCGCGTGCGACGCCGCTTCGTGGAACTCTTCGACACCACGCTGCCCCGCTTCGACGTCATGGCGTCGTTGGACCGTGCGCCGGACGGCCAAACCATGGGCGAGCTGTCAAAGGCGCTGCTGGTGTCCAACGGCAACATCACGGCGATCGTACGTCAATTGGAGGCGAAGGGGCTGGTGGTTGCACGGGTCGACCCGGGCGATCGCCGTTCCGCGATCGTGGCGCTGACGCCCGAAGGAAAGCGCCAGTTCGACGAGATGGCCGCAGCCCACCATGAATGGATCCGCGAGATGATGACTCAATTTCCGCCTGCGAAGCAGAAGCAGCTCTATGAGCTGCTCGGGGACCTGAAGAAGTCGATCGGATAAGATCGATCCATGGCGTTTGAGACTGGCGCAAGGGTTCGATTTGCGCATGTCGATGCAGCCGGTATTGTCTTCTACCCGCGTTATTTCGAGATGTTGAACGAAGCCGTCGAGGATTGGTTCGCGAGCATGGACCACGACTTCCACACGCTTCACCTCGTGCGCAAGATCGGCACACCGATGGTGTCGCTCAAGTGCGAATTCACCGCAGCCAGCGTTCTCGGCGACAGGCTGACAATCAACATCGCACCGACGCATGTCGGCCGAACGAGCTGCGCGTTCGAGTTTCGCGTCCGCGGCGACGAAGGCGACCGCTTCCTCGGGTCCGGAGTGATGGTGTGCATGGACCTGCAGACCCGGTCTTCCATCCCGTGGCCCGATCATCTTCGGACGGCGATGATCGCCGCCCGATCGTCCGGTCAAAGCTAGAACCGGCGTGGCGTGATCCGCTCACGGCCCATCCATGCGTTGACACGATATCGTATAAGCTTAAAACAATCTGCAAGCGTTCGGCCTCGATCACACGGAGCGTCCGGTGCAATTCTACAATGCAGCCGCCGATCTGCTCGATCGCAATCGGCACCGGATGAAGCCGGCGGTGATCGACGATCGGGGAAGCTACAGCTATGCCGAACTTGCCGACCGAGCGGATCGATTTGCCGGCTATCTTGCCTCTCTGAGGCTTCCCGTCGAAAGTCGCATCCTGCTATGCCTGCAGGATACGATCAACTTCCCGGTGGCGTGCCTGGGCGCGATCAAAGCCGGCCTGGTGCCCGTCATGGTCAATCCCCTGCTTACCAGCGCGGATCTGTCCTACATGCTCGAGGACAGCCGGGCGCGGCTGCTGGTAGCGTCGTCGGCCGCATGGTCGGCACTCGCGCCCGTGGTGGGCGACAAGCCGCATCTCGGCCATTTGCTGATAGCGGATGGCGACACCCCCGAGGGGACGATTTCGTTCACGGTAGCGGTCGATGCGGCGCCTCCGATGGCGGAGGCCGCGCAAACGCGCGCCGACGAACCCTGTCTTTGGCAATATTCGTCCGGCACGACAGGGCGACCAAAAGGGACGATACATTCGCACCACAATGTTCGAAAGCTCATGGAGCTTTATCCGCGCAAGATCTTGGGCCTGACGGAGCAGGACGTCACCTATTCGGCAGCCAAGCTCTTCTTCGGATACGGCTTCGGAAACGGGCTGGTATTTCCCTTCTCGGTTGGTGCCACCGCGATTTTCATGGCGGGCCGGCCTACCCCCGAGGAGGTTTGGAAACGTATCCGGCAGCATCGACCTTCAGTCTTCTACGGCGTCCCGACGCTCTATGCGTCCCTATTGGATCATCCCGAGGCCGTCAGCCCGGAAGATCTTTCGGTGCGCATCTGCACGTCGGCAGGCGAGTCCCTGCCCAGGCCGCTGGGCGAGCGGTGGCAACAACGCTACGGCATCGACATTCTCGACGGCATCGGATCGACCGAGATGTTCCACATCTTCCTGACCAATCGGCGCGACGACCTTCGCTACGGCACCACCGGCCGCCCGATCGACGGATATGATCTGCGCCTCGTTGACGAAGACGGCCTGCCGGTTCCGACGGGTGAAATCGGCGAACTCCATGTCAAAGGACCCACGAGCGCGCTTGGTTATTGGTGCAACAGGGAAAAGACCCAGAGCACGTTCCTCGGAGACTGGACGCGAACGGGCGACAAGTTTCGACTCGATCCGGAAGGACGCTACATATTTTGCGGGCGATCCGACGACATGCTCAAGGTCGGTGGCATCTATGTCTCTCCCCTCGAGGTCGAGAACGCCTTGTTGTCCCACCCATCGGTGCGTGAAGCCGCAGTGGTCGGCTGGGCCGACGACAACGGGTTGATCAAACCGAAAGCGTTCCTCGTGCTGGACGAGTCGGCTTCGCCTTCCGCGGATTTGCAGGACGAGCTGAAGGCGCATGTAAAGTCGCTGCTTGCTCCGTACAAATATCCGCGCTGGTTCGAATTCATCGATGCGCTGCCGAAGACCGCGACGGGCAAGATCGAGCGTTACAAGCTGAAACTGTGCAAGAAGGGTTGAGCGCGTTTGGCCCGAAGCGCCGGCAACGTTTTCGGTCCCCTCGCTCTGCCCCGTTTCCAAAATGCTTCCGGACCGGGCGTGGGTCCGACTGCGCCAAAGGCTCGGCAACCGCATCGTGTCGCTGGGGATGCTGCCCGTGACCTTTCCGGGCAGCTCGGATGCATTTGCGGGGAGGCCTTTGCACGAACCCTATAGTGGGTGGGCAGATTGGTCGGTATCTCTCTGTAGCGCCATAATGAAGTGTCAAGGCCGCTTGCACGCACGGCTTGGAACAATGCCTGCCTCGGCACCGACTTGAACGATCAGAGCGTCGAACTGCGCACGCGTTGAAGGAGCAAAGATGACCCGAGCCCCCGTAAAGGACTGGACGACCGATTGGGATCACCTCGATCCGGCTTGGGTAAACGATCCGTATTCGATCTTCAGCGAATTGCGTGAGACGTGCCCGGTTGCGCATACCGATCGCTATGGCGGCGCATATCTTTTGACCCGGCATGATGACATTCGCGAAGTCGCCTACGATCCAGCGCGGTTTTCTTCGCACCGGATTGCGGTTGCGGAGGATGCCGTCAACATTCCTACCCCGCCGATCACGCTGGATCCGCCCGAGCATCGGCCGATACGAATGTTGCTGATGCCCGCCTTCACTCCGAAGGCAATGGCAAAGCTTGAGCCGCTGACGCGCAGCATCTGCAACGACCTCCTCGATCAGATCGTCGGCAAGGATCATTGCGACGCCGCCGTCGAATATGCGCAGAACATTCCAGTGCCGATCATCGCGCACATGCTCGGCATACCTCCGGAAGACGGCGATCGGTTTCGCCGGTGGGTCACGATGTCGTTCGAGGATGGCCTCGACGATCCCGATGCGATCAGGCAAGCCGTCAGCGAGATGGATCAATATTTCCTCCAAAAGATATCGGAGCGGCGCGACAATTTGCTGGACCCGGAGGATGACCTCACCAGCTCGCTGATACAGGCGCGGCTGCCCAATGGCGAACCCTTGTCGGACGCAGACATCAACGACCTTTTGCGCGTCATGCTTCTCGCCGGAATCGATACGACGTGGAGCGCGATCGGCATCGCGATCTGGCATTTGGCGACCCATCCCGAGGACAGAGAACGCCTCGTGCGCGAGCCTGAGTTGGTTGCGACCGCCATTGAGGAATTCCTCCGCGCTTATGCGCCGACGATCATGGTGCGCGAGATTGTCGAGGATACGATCGTGAGCGGATGTCCGCTGCGAAAAGGCGAGCTGGTCGTCATGCCCGTTGCCGCGGCCACGCGCGATCCCAAGACGGTGACCGACGCGGAGCGCGTGGTAATCGACCGCGAGAAGAACCAGCATTCGGCTTTCGGCATGGGAATCCACCGGTGTGTCGGCGCACCCTTGGCCCGGATGGAGTTGCGCATTGCGATCGAGGAGTTTCTGAAGCGGATTCCGGAGTTCCGCTTGGACCCCGAGGGTGAGATATTGTGGTCGATAGGCATTGTGCGCGGCCCGCGCCGCGTGCCTCTTTTGCTCGGCGACAAAGCTGCTGCGTAAACCGGCGCTGTCGGAAGTCATCGGGCAGACGCGTCTCGATAGCCTGTCTGGCGCTGGCGAGGGTCTCCGCCCGCCGTTTGCGAGCCGGATCGAGGCCGGCGGCGATCTCGAAAGCGAGCGGGTGGGCGAAGGCGCGCTTCGCGTGAGACTATCGATGGAAAGTGAGGAATTCTTCCGGCGGCGCGCGTTCCGACCTTAGCCGATTGGCGGGATCCGTCTCATCGGCATAACCGATCGCCATCCCGCAAAAGAGCATCTGATGTTCCGGCAGGCCCAGAAAGCGCGCTACCGTCAGATGATATGTGGCCCAACATTCCTGCGGACAGGAGTCAAGGCCATGCTCCCGCAGAATCAACATCAGTGTCTGCAAATACATTCCAAGGTCCGACCATTGCGCGGACCCGCACACGCGATCGATGGCGCAGAACAGGCCGACGGGCGCTCCAAAGAACTGATAATTGCGGGCGAACCATCGCCGGCGGCCATCCTTGTCCTCCCGTGGGATGCCCAGATGGCCGTAAAGCTGCTGCCCGACCCTGACGTTCCGATCCCGAAAGGGAGAATCCATACCGGGGGGATAGATCGGATATTCGGTTCCTTCCCCCAGGGGCGATTCCGCGACCCGGCCTTTCATGATCCGCTTCAGCTCGGCCAGCCTGCTGCCCAGCACAACATGAATATGCCAGGGCTGAAGATTGCCCCCCGAAGGCGCGCGCGCGGCCTGGATCAGCAATTTTTCAAGGAGTGTCTGGTCCACCTCCCGGTCAAGAAAGCCCCTCACCGACCTTCGACTGGCTATTGCCTCCGCGATATCCATATGGCCCTCGATCGGTTCCTTCATGACCTCGGCCCTGCGCCGAAGACCCAGCTAATCTGCGCGTCGAGCAGCGCGCTGTCAGATCATCGGGTTGGCGGACTGTCCTTTGTCTGCCCGGCGCCGAATGCCGGCCGGACGACCGTCGCGATCAGCGGATCATCCCCTGGAGACGGCGGGCGATCAGATCTTCCGCTTCGCTGATGATCCGATCGACGAGGTCCTGGACCGAAGGAATGTCGTGGATGAGCCCCTGGACCATGCCCACCGTCCAGACGCCATGGTCGATGTCGCCGTTCACCAGGCCTTCGCGTCCACGCGCGCCCTTGACCAAATGGGCGATCGCCTCGAACGGCTGACCCGTCCGCTCGATCGCCACCGCTTCCTGGCTGACGGCGTTGCGCGCGACCCGTGCCGTGTTGCGATAGCTGCGGAAGAGGAGATCGGTCGCCCGCTCGTCATTGGCCACGATCGCCTGCTTGAAATTCTCGTGGATGGGCGCCTCCTTGGTGGCGCAAAAGCGGGTTCCCATGTTGATCCCGTCCGCGCCGAGCGCCAGAGCCGCCACCAGGCCGCGTCCATCGCCGAAGCCTCCGCTCGCGAGCATCGGGACCGTCACTTTGTCGGCGGCCGCGGGAATCAGGATCAGGCCGGGAATATCATCTTCCCCG
Source organism: Allosphingosinicella sp. (assembly GCA_035248285.1). Lineage (GTDB taxonomy): Bacteria > Pseudomonadota > Alphaproteobacteria > Sphingomonadales > Sphingomonadaceae > Allosphingosinicella. The sequence goes on from DATFHP010000022.1 coordinate 56,339, forward strand.
GGATGACCGGCACATTCGAAGCCGTCGATCGAGACGGCGTCCACCCCCATGCGTTGGGCGGAGAGGGCGTGCCGGACGGCCGTGCATTTATGGATGATCTTGATGCCGTGCGCCTTGAATTCGTCGACGTGCTCCTGCGGCTTGAAACCGGCGGTCTCGACGATCTTGATTCCGCTTTCGATGATCGCCTGCCGATATTCGGCATAAGGCGGTGGATTGATCGACGGCAGGATCGTCAGATTGACGCCGAAGGGCTTGTCCGTCATCTCGCGCGTGCGCAGGACTTCCTTCCGGAGCGCGTCCGGCGTCGGCTGCGTCAGTGCCGTGATGAACCCCAGCGCGCCGGCGTTCGCCACCGCCGACACCAGCTCGGCGGTCCCGACCCACATCATGCCGCCCTGGACGATGGGTCGTTCGATGCCGAATTCTTCCGTGAAACGCGTCTTGATCATGTCTCTTGCTCTAGGGTCCGGACCCATTACCCGCAATGGTCGGGACGGAGCGTATTTTGGCGCACGGCAAGGAGCGACGAGGGAGCGATGAGGATTCATCGTGACCGAGGAGCGACGCCGCAGTGCGCCAAAAGACGCCCGCCCCCTTCGG